>JANQSK010000750.1 GCA_028284105.1 Anaerolineae bacterium | reverse complement strand
GGAAACTTGCTAGACACCGACATGAGTGCAGTTACGACTGAAAAAATGCAAAACAAACCGCTCTTTATTGGGTATGGCACCCTTGATCCCTTTATAAATCAAGAACGTATGGAAGAAATAAAAACATTCTTCCAAGAATTACAGGTTGATGTAACTTTAAAGCGCTACAAAATTCCTCACGTTGTTTCTCCAGCTGAAGTAAAAGATATCAATGATTGGTTGGCAAAATCTGCGTCTTCTTATCAAAACTAGGCCTAATTGATCGCCCAATTACAAAAATATTGCTATGCTTCTGAAATTACATTTTAGAAGCGAGGCGATCCATTTTGGCAAATCAACCATCCATCAAAAACCGATCCTTGCGCTGGGTGCTCCAGCTCGATAAACCCGTTAAAGTCCTCAACCAAGAAGAAGCTCAAATTGCACAATCAGAAAACTTTTTATGGAATCTAATCGTTAATTCGCTGGATGTTGTTTTCTTTATGGGTGGGGTGAGCATCTTATCTGCTACAACGATATTGCCTCTTTTTGTTAGTAAATTAACGGATAGCACCATTCCTATTGCCCTCATTGCCATGATCTCACAAGGTGGCTTTTTTCTTCCCCAGCTATTTACAGCCAATTTTATTGAACGCTTAGATCATAAAAAACCAGTTGTTGTTAATTTAGGATTTTGGACTGAAAGAGTCCCGGCGTTGTTGCTGATCGTTGCGCCATTGATGGCATTACGCTCGCCAATAACGGCGCTAGTCCTATTTTTGCTCATTTATGCTTGGTTCAACTTAGGCGGTGGGGTGATAGCCCCAGCGTGGCAAGATATGGTGGCACGCTGTTTCCCTGTAGAACGACGCGGTCGATTTTTTGGAAGCACCATGTTTCTTGGAGCACTTATTGGTGTCGGTGCGACCAGAGTGGCGGGGCGAGTGCTTGATGAAGTGCCTTTCCCGAATAATTTTGTCCTGATCTTTGGTGTGGCCGGAATCGGTATCTTTTTGAGCTGGGCATTTATTGCGCTTACGCGCGAACCAATAGAAGCTGCAAATGTGCCTGAGCTTTCTATTCGCCAATATTTAGCTGAACTACCAACTCTACTCAATAAAGACAAAAATTTCCGAACCTTTTTGGTTGCCCGCTTTGTAATTGCGCTTTCTGAGATGGGGAGTGGTTTTTTAACTGTGGCTGCGATTCAACTATGGAGAATTCCAGACAGTATGGTTGCCACATTCACGATTGCAACCCTTATTGGCCAAACAACGGGTAGCCTTTTGATGGGCTTTTTAGCCGATCGTTATGGCCATCGACTGTCACTAGAGATTTCGACCGCAACGGCCGTATTTGCTTTTGGCTTGGCTTGGCTCTCTCCCAACCCGACCTGGTTTATTGGTGTATTCTTTTTAGTTGGGTTTTTTACAGGGTCTCGGATTGTTTCTGGTTTAATGGTTGTGCTGGAGTTTGCAAAACCTGAAAAGCGACCCACTTATATTGGTGTTTCCAATACATTATCTGGGGTTGGAAGCATTCTTGCTCCAGCCATCGGGGCGTTCTTAGCCACTGTGGGATTTAATTGGCTGTTTTTAGCCAGCTTGATTACGAGCCTTGTCGCTTTTCTTATGCTTCGGTTTATGGTTAAAGAACCACGGTTTGAAAAACAAGAAATATAAATGTGACCTTTTTTCGAATTTGGTGTCAAAACTATTAGTCAGAAAATCTTTAAGATAACAATGGGTGTGTCCTGCCAGTTGTTTGTAAATTATTTCACAACATGACCGTTTATTGATTTCCAGCAATGACTTCAAATTTGAAAATAATAAAGATTGACATCTCTGACATTCTAGGCATACTGTAGTACGTGGAAATTAATATTTAATTGTGGTTGCTGTTTTAATTAGCCTTCAAGTACCTAAATTGTAGTATGACCTTGTGTACGAATGCTAAATTAAAGGGCAATTTTTTTATGTGGCCCACTTTCCATACGAACTGACTGGCATATTTCAAAATGAGATCGGCATTTAAAAGAATCTTTTGTTTGATTGTCAGTAAGTCGATTTAGGATTTCTTGGTAATGAGTACCTTTTTTGTATTGTTATTAGCTCACTTATTAGGTGACTTTCCTCTTCAAACCAATCGAATTTTTAAGATGAAACTGGCGAATAAACGTGGTTTATCGCTTCATATTGCTATTCATGTCATTACAGCTGCGGTTTTAATTGAAAACTGGTGGCTACATTGGCCATTGCTTTTAGTTCTGGGTATTGTTCATTTCTTAACGGATTACATTAAAATTCGTCTTCAAAAGCCAGGCAAACCCCTCACTGTTGGATTTATTCTTGACCAAATTGCACATATCTTAGCAATTGTTGTTTTTGCCTGGTGGCAGCCAAATGTTCAATCTATATTGCCACAATGGCTTGTGATTATTGGGGTGATTTTGGCCATTTTCCCAGCTATCATGATGTTAATGTGGGTGTGGGCGAATGATCACTATATTGAACAACGCAGCATCACTTCCCAAGTCGAGTGGATTAGTAAAAAACTCCTTCCTATTTCTCAACGTCTAGGGTGGGGCATAATGCTCGGATTGTTTGTATTTGAGGTTGTTCTTAGCTAGGTTTAAACTCTTTTGTAATCTTGTGTTCATCCCCTAACAAGCCAAATATTCCCTCAATCGCCGAATGAGTAATCGTTGCATCTATTGATTCCCCAATGTCTAAAGCTTGGTATAAGGCTTCTAGTGCTTTGCGTGGATTCTTTTTTCTGAGCGCGGAAACGGCCGTTTTATAAAGTTCGTCTAATTCTTCGATGCCGGTTAACGCATCTCCATCATCCATGTCATAGAGAAATTTTGCGAGTTGTTTTAAAGATGTGATTTCGGAAGAAACGGCCGTTTCAGGAAGGGTGTCCAAAAGAATAAATGCTTCAAAACCACGACCTTTACGAAGATGTTTTTTTGCTAATTCGATACGCTGTGGCACATCTAGAGATTTTGTTTGAGCCGATGGAGGGGGGATCAGTGTATCGGCTTTTTTTGCAAAATCACGAATGGTTGATTCCGGTAGATTGCCCGTAAACTCACCCACAATTTGCCCATTCCGAAACATTTTGACGGCTGGAATGCTCCTAATATTGTATTTAGAAGCTGTGCGTTTGTGCTGCTCAGTATTGAGCTTGGCGAGAATAAAAGTGCTCGTTGGATCTTCTGCAATTTTTTCAAGAACAGGTCCGAGCTGTCGACAAGGGACACACCAAGCCGCCCAAAAATCAACCATTACCGGTGTTTTATATGAGCGGCGAATGACCTGTTGTTCGAAATTGGAATCCCCAATATCGATAATTGCGAGTCGCTTTTCTTCTTTGTTTCTTTTAAATAATGAGAGCCATTTCATAAGTTCTACCTCGAATGAGAACTATTTTAGCAGAACAAGCTTGTATTTTGACTGTAAGCTAAAATCCAAAGCGGAGAAAATCATGACCACAACAAAAGATCATTTTAACATTATTATTATTGGCGCAGGCCCAATTGGTATTGAGTGCGCAATCGCATTAGAACAACAGGGAGCCGACTACCTGCTTTTGGAAGAGAAACAAATTGGGGATGCTTTTATGAAGTGGCCGCCAAATACCCAATTTTTTAGCACCCCTGAACATGTGGCTTTAGCCGGTGTGCCTGTGCAAAATGTCAATCAGCAACCTATAACAGGAGATCAATATTTGGCGTATTTACGGATGTTGATTGAATATTTTGATCTTAATTTGCGAAATTATGAGCCTGTATTAGATATTGTTAAAGAGGAAAACGGCCGTTTTCAGCTCACTACCCAAAGACGAACAGCCAAACATCATTACACAGCAAATCATGTGATTGTAGCAACGGGTGGGATGGCAGGACCGCGTAAATTAAACATCCCAGGTGAAACATTGCCCCATGTGACTCATTACTTTCCTGGACCACACACTTACTTCAAAACAAAGGTGCTCATCGTTGGGGGCCGAAATTCGGCTGCTGAGGCGGCCCTACGATGCTGGCGTGTTGGCGCAACAGAAGTGGCCTTAAGTTATCGTAAACCTGGGTTTGAATTTGAGCGTATGAAGCCGCATCTTTCGATGGATTTGTTAGATCGAATCAAAAAAGAGGAAATTAAATTTTATCCAGGTACGATTCCTATTGAAATCACACCAACCCATGTGATATTGGCTTCCTCTGAAGATGGTCTCACACCGAATGGCTCAACCATAAAACATGAAACAGACTTTGTATTACTGGCAACGGGCTTTGAGGCAGACTTAAGTTTGGTTGAACGAGCAGGTGTGCTCTTGGTAGGTGATGCTATGTCAGCCAAACACAATCCAGAAACGATGGAAACAAATGTTGCTGGTCTATATGTGATTGGAACGGCCGTTGGTGGGACCCAAAGCCGCTTTAAGCTCTTTATATCTACAACGCATGATCATGTGGGCAAGGTTGTAACGGCAATTACGGGCCATGCACCTAAGCAGCTAGGAACCGTGGGTTCCCGAAACAATGCTGTGACTTGGCAAGAAGTACAGGCGAATTAGATAGGTCTATTCATTTAAAAATTGAGCCATTAATTTCCCGATTTGATCAGGCTCATCTTCCTGTAAAAAGTGGCCGCAGTTTGGTAAAGCGGTCACTTCAGTTTGGGGAACATCAATTTTAAAACGCTCAACTGTTTTCGCAATGTCAGGTAGAATCCAATCCTTTTCACCATAAATAAATCGAACAGGGAAACTGAAATGAGGAATCGTTTCTGTAATTTTCTTAAATCCGCCTGGATGAAGCCTTGTACCTGAACGCAACAATGCAAGCCGTGACTCTTTTGTTTGAAACGGTTCTTGAACTGCTTCAATCACCTCTGATGACAAATTGGGGTCAGCGACACCGAGCTTCATTGCAAATTTCAGGCCTGCTGGGGATGAGATAAATGTTCTGAGGAGCGGTAACCTAACCATTGAAATAAACAAAACTACGCCCCAAGACATTTCAGG
>JANQSK010000744.1 GCA_028284105.1 Anaerolineae bacterium | reverse complement strand
CATGATGCCTCAACGGCAAGGCAGTTTGGCGCGGAAGGGATTGGTCTTTGCCGAACAGAGCATATGTTCATGGGAGAAGATCGCCTTGCCATTATGCGTGAAATGATTTTGGCGGAAGATTTGGCGACGCGTGAACTGGCTTTAGACAAACTTCTTCCTATTCAACGACAAGATTTCTTTGAAATTTTTAAAGCGATGGATCAGCTTCCTGTGACCATCCGCTTGCTTGATCCACCCTTACATGAATTTTTACCGGATTTTGAACAGCTCCATGGTGAACTAGCTGAGCTAAAACTTCAACTAAATCAAGCGAAGAGCTTTAACGAAATTGATAGTCTGATTAAGAAGGTTAATGATAAAGAGTTGCTTCTGCGGCAGGTAGAGCGGCTGCGTGAATCTAACCCGATGTTGGGGCATCGTGGGTGTCGATTGGGTTTGATTTACCCTGAAGTAACTGAAATGCAAACGCGTGCCATCTTTGAAGCGGCGTGTGAAGCGTACATCCAAGGTATTTATGTCAAGCCAGAAATTATGATTCCCCTTGTATCAATCGATGTTGAACTCCGCGATCAGCGGGAAATTGTGGAACGAATTGCGAGGCAGGTTCAAGGGAAACATGGCTTGAAGTTTGATTATTTGATTGGCACCATGATTGAGTTACCTCGGGCGGCGCTCACAGCCAATAAGATTGCTGAACATGCTGACTTTTTTAGCTTTGGAACAAATGATTTAACCCAAACTACACTGGGTCTAAGTCGTGATGACAGCTCTCGATTTTTGCCAAGCTATATCAACCACGGCATTTTTACGGATGATCCTTTCCAAGTGTTGGATATTGATGGTGTGGGTCAGCTTATTGAAATGGGAACGTCACGCGGTAGAAGCACAAAAACTAACTTAAAAGTTGGTATTTGTGGTGAACATGGGGGTGAACCTCGCAGCGTAGATTTTTGCCACAAGGTGGAGCTCGATTATGTGAGCTGTTCACCGTTTCGTGTTCCGATTGCTCGACTTTCGGCAGCACAGGCAGCAATTAAGAATCGAAAAGATACGGCCGTTAAGCCCAAAAAAGCAACGACTAAAACAAAAAACAACAGCTAGGATGGACTGCGATTTTCAAAATACAGTGATCTAAAATAGAAACTCGCGTCATATCATTGACGCGAGTTTCTGATGTTTGAATGTATTTATTCTTGACTTGTTGCTCTAGAGCACCCGAATAATACGGTGCAGCGCTTCTTCTAAATTAGCGCGTGGAGTAGCAACATTCAGCCGCATAAAGCCACTTCCTTCCTGTCCAAAATCAGTGCCGTTGTTGAGATGCACTTTGGCATCTTCATTTAAGCGGCGAACGAGCTCATCGTGTTCAATACGCAGCTTATTGAAATCGAGCCACGTTAGATAGGTGCCTTCAAGCTGAGCCAGTTGAATAGCGGGACAATGTTCAGCAAAAAAGCCCTTCATATATTGATAATTATCATAAATATAGTCGATGACGGCATCGAGCCATGCTTCCCCTTTGGAATAAGCTGCCTCAGCCGCCACAATGCCAAAAGAGTTGGGTCCCGTGAGATGCATGCGTGTCATATCATCGCGAAAAATTGCGCGCCACTCTTCATTGTGAATGAGAATGTGTGAATATTTCATTCCGGCGAGATTAAATGTTTTACTTGGAGCCATGCAGGTGATCACATGTTGAGCAATCTCATCTGATAGCATAGCCATTGGCGTGAATGTTTGCCCTGGCATCATCAGGTCACAGTGAATTTCATCACTGATGATTTTGACATTATTGGCAATACAAATATTGGCCATTTGGGTGAGTTCTTCTGGTGTCCAGTTGCGTCCAACGGGATTATGCGGGTTGGATAGGATGAACATGGTGACGTCT
>JANQSK010000326.1 GCA_028284105.1 Anaerolineae bacterium | reverse complement strand
TCCCTCAAAAATCTCACCGTTAACCGTCACCGTCACAAACGGCCGTGGCACCATCATCGAATGCACCTTGATATAGGGAGTCGATCTTGGCAAACCTGAGCCTCCTCCAATCAAATTTTGCGCCATCGAGAGCGCACTTGATGGAATCTCACGAGCAAAAAAGCCCAACGCTTCACGTTTATCATGGTGAGCTGCCATCTTGAGCACCACTTCACGGGACGCCATGGCCTGGCTGTGTTCTCCAAATTGGCTTTCAGAGCCCAAAATCTCAATCGACGTTTCCCGAAAATCTTCCCAACCGAGCATTGGGAACACTCGCTTCATTCGTGTAAAAAGTGTTTCCCCGACGCGCTGTGCTTTCTTGGCCGCATCACGTCCGGTAACCATCAGTAAAAAGGTCATCCGATAGCCGTCTAATTCTAACGTACAGGCTTTATAGTTTTTCGGCCGTGCATATCCTTTTGCACCTTCAACCAACACCCGATTTTTGCCCACTTCAGTCAGCGTCACATCGGCAAAATCACAGGTTACATCGGGCAAAATATAAGCACGCGGATTGCCAATCTCATACAAGATTTGTTCGGTAACGCTGGCTTGATTGACCAAACCATCCGTGCCATCCGCTTTTGTCAACACAAACGAGCCATCAGATGAGCATTCCGCAATGGGATAACCGATATTGACCCAACTCTCTACGCTCTCCCAATCAGTCATCAGGCCGCCTGTCGATTGAGGTCCACATTCCAAAAGATGTCCGACCAAACTACCTTGAGCCAGCTTATCCAAATCATTCGGTGTCCAACCGAACTCATGGATCAATGGACCAAGCATCAATGCACTGTCCACGACACGCCCTGTAATGACCACATCTGCCCCCTCATCTAACGCTTTAGCAATCGGAAAAGCCCCTAGATAGGCATTCATGGCCAATACCTTTTCAGGTAATGGGGTATCAAATGTCATTTCGCGAATATCCGCATCACGCAGTTTGTCGAGCTGAGACATCATGTTGTCCCCTTCAACAACAGCCACCTTGAGATCGATGCCTTGTTCTTCGGCGATTTGGCGAAGGGCATTGGCTGCTCCTTGGGGATTAATCCCGCCCGCATTGGTGACTACGCGAATTCCTTGTTGTCGAATTTCTTTGAGATGTCTTTTGAGAACGGGATTTATAAAATCGATAGCGTAACCAGCATCGGGGTTTTTCATTTTAGCGCGGGTCAGAATTGCCATAGTCACTTCAGCTAACGCTTCATAAACGATGTAATCCAATTTCTTTGAGGCCAATAGCTGTTGGGTAGAAAGTGATGAATCACCCCATGCACCTGCGGCGCCGCCAATATTTATTACTTTTTCGTTTGCCATGATTGATCCCCTTTCTATGTCTACAAAGATTGCAGTATGCCCTGTTCCAAAATTTCAGTGGCGTGGGCAGCCAGCGCGTTAACCACATCTGCCGCTGGGCGAATCTCATTGATCATGCCAACCCCTTGACCAGCCACACCAGGATTCACATCGACTCGTCCCTGGGCATCAGCCGCCCGCATTATGCGATCCGTCATTGTAAGCTGTTGATGCATTGGAAGTGTCGGCAAACCAGATTTGGCTGCTTCTTCGACAAAGAGCCCATCAATCACGCGCGCCCGTTTGCCTGTGAAATATTTGGATAGCGCAGTGCCTGTCTCTTTGGTACGAATGAGCATCTCTTTTTGGCCTTTTGTGATTCGCGCCTCATGTGTGGCAAGAAACGCACTACCACACCAAACACCTTGCGCACCAAGCGCCAAGGCTGCCACCATTTGACGCCCATCCATAATTGAACCAGCCCCTAAAACAGGAATTTTCCCTTTGACTTCATCCACCACTTGTGGGATAAGGGCCATCGTTCCCACGATTGAGTTGTGTCCACCCCCATCATGTCCTTGAGCAACCACAAAATCAACACCGTTGGACAAAGACTTTTCAGCATGTCGCACAGCGCCGACCACAACCCCTATTTTCATATCCAAATCAAGCTCTTTAGCGCGTTTGATTAAATAACCTGGATCACCAATCCCTGCCACATAAACAGGAACCTTCATATCTAACACCGCTTCAAGCTGTTCTTTAATAAAGACGGGATCAAAAATTGGAATATCAGCTTCTGGCAGGTCCCCGAGATCGTACTTCTCAGCAAATTGTTCGACAAATTCTTCATGCTCTTTTGGCAAATTAACATCTAGCTTAATTGGATTTTCTAGATTCCCTTGCGTCACGCTAAATGGAATCAATGTGTCTACACCAAACGGTTTGTCCGTCATCTCACGAATCTGGAGAATCCAACGGCGCAGTTCTTCTGGTGGAACAAACGCCCCACCAACAACGCCTAACCCGCCTGCTTCGGAAACGGCCGCTGCTAATTCTGGCCCTGATGGGGAAACGATACCACCCATTCCAGCAGAAAAAATCGGGTACTTAATGCCAAACATGTCACAAATAGGCGTATGTAATTTTGATTTGCTCATATTTCTCCTTGGAAGCTTAAGCTTGTCGCCATTGGCTTATGATATCTCGCTTAAATTGGCCTAATCTTAATATGCTCTCCATCGTCAAGCAAAATAAAGAGTATCAGGTAAAATACCGATTCTTAGATGGAAATTCGTATTGGAGCGTTATTTGAAACAAAAAATCATCTTGTTGGGTTTGCTCGTTTTTATTTTTCTTAGCCCAACCATTCAACCCCATCAGTTAGAAGCACAAGGCCAAACCCGACTTGTTTTGGCCTTTTATTATGCATGGTATGACACTAGCAGTTTTGGACCGGGCATTACCCCTTTCCAACCGGTGTCTGGACCCTATAACTCTTTTGATGCAGGAACGATTCAACGACACGTCGGAGAAGCCCAATCTGCTGGAATCGACGGCTTTGTTCAGAGCTGGTATGGACCACAAACGGACTTTAATCA
>JANQSK010000731.1 GCA_028284105.1 Anaerolineae bacterium | reverse complement strand
AAATTTCCATGCTGGGGTCAGCGTTAGATTTTCCTCATTCATCCGAAATGTAAATGAAAGCGGAACGGCCGTTTGCGTCTTAATACCAAAAAGCAAAATTCTGTCCTGCCCTGCAGGAATGACGAGTTCAACCGTATCATAAGGTTCTTCTAAGATGTCTGAGGAAATATTGGTGTAGCTATTACCGACATTATCCAGAAAGAGGCATTTGTTTATATTAACAGCATTCAGGAGTTCATCGGTTTCAAAAATAACACCATCCTCGACACCCGACGGAGGGGTAGAAACCTGAGTGCTTTTTGCAACTGTTACCACGTCATCGCCAGCAATTTTAAAGGTGATCTCCGCTTGAGCGGCCGTTGGCGGGTCTCTCGTTACCCCGATCAGATTTAGAAATTCTACAAAGTTCTTATCTGGCACCCGATTGAGTCGATAGATGATTTGCTCAGAGACCCAAGCAAACAGCTCGATAAGCGCAATCCCCAGGTCAGACGGATTGTGATCTGTCCACTCAGACGTATACTTGGGGATTAGCGACTTTGCTTCATCAGTAATATCTTGCCATGTTCGATCATCCAAAACAACAGAATTCAGTTTCCCACTAGACATAAATTCCCCTCTCGTACTTACTGTAAATAAAATGGATACACCAGGTTACCTGGTTCATTGGTCGATTTTATTCGATAGCGAATGTGGATAAGTAAACGTGCATCAGAACTATCATTTTCAACAAGAACCTCATCCAACGTGATTCGTTTTTCCCAAGTTTGCAAGCTCTCTTCAACATAATATCTCGCCAAATTTGCGGTGGCGATGTTATTGGGTGCAAATAAAAGGCTCTTCAAATTGCTACCAAAAGTTGGACGCATCACTCTCTCACCTTGTTGAGTTCCCAGAATTACAAGAATCGATTGCCGTATAACCTCTTCTTGTTTAGCTCCTTTAATACCTCCCCGAACATTTATTTGTAGTGGAGACGCAAAGCCTTTTCCAAGAAAATCTCTGTTCATATTACTACTCCAAAATTAACAACTTAAGAGACATCCATAGCCTCAGAGACATTTACATTGACATTTTTCGCGGTAATTGTGATATCGTTGCCAGCCTTTATTTCTAAATCAGAGACTGCGTCAAGAAGAATCTTTCCGTCAGAATGCAATTTGATGGTGCTGCCAGACTTATCAATCAAAGTTATTCCACCAGAACCAGGCGTGTCATCCAAAACAATTCTGTGACCAACACGACTTTGAATTACCCGTTTATAATTTGTCGGCGTTGGTGCTTCTGGGGGCATCTTATTCACGTTCCAAAAAGCACCAGTAACAATTGGGCGATCAAAATCTCCCATTTCAAAGCTAATCAACACATCATCACCGATATCCGGCATGAAGTAATTACCAATATCCGGTTGGACCACCCTAGCCCAGGTGGAAAGAACTTCACTACTTAACCAGGGATAACGAACCAACACACGCCCCAAACCTTCTGGATCAAGGTTATTAATGACGGTACCAACAACAGGATGATCTGTTTTCTTTTGTTTATCTGGCTCCAGGGCCAATGTTTTCCTCAATATTTGTACAAATGTTGAGCTACTTTTTTGAGTTACTTCAAAATTGGTTTTATAGCCACTACCGTTTATCGAGTGTGTTACTTTTCGCAAACGATACTTCCCACTAAACCGCCTGCCAACCCCTTGGATCTCAACTATCTCCCCTGCCCGAAGTTCGGATATACCAATGCAAGAACCATTGCCTTCAAACAATCCATCCAGAATTTCAGAGAGCAATGCTTTTGCAAAGGCGGTGGCATCGGGAAAAGAGTTGATCTTTTCTCCGGATAAATGTATACGACCAAAAGTGGTGAGCTGATCCACAAAAGCGCTGCCTAACCGTTCAACCAAATCATCCAAGTTTATTTCTGCAGCCGAGATAGGGACAAGGCCTATAATAGTTTGCGCTAATTTTTGATCATAATCTTGAACAGCAAGCAAGCCCGTTTGACGGGATGAGGAGAGTCTTGGCGTAAAAGACCCTAGATTTTTGCCCCATTCTAAAACAACCGCTTCGGTTTGGGGCCGGGGCAACCTGAAATAAAGTTTATCCCAGTGAACATAGGTCTCAAAGAAGGTGCGACGGGCTAACTCTTTTAAAAGAGCCATATCACTACAATTCTGGGTTTTGTTCTCAAATGTCACAATGGTTGGATCAACAACGGGAATTAAAAAATTTTCAGCCGCTATTTGGGCGGCAATCAAGCTTGAGTTTGAAAATAAGTATGAGCGAGTACGATGATTATGGCGCATTCGATGAGATTTATCATATCCGGTAATTGTAATAACCGGTGCCCCACCTTCGGGAAAAGAAGGCTGAATGGCAATAATTTCACCAAGCATCATTGGTTTTAAGTTGTTGGCATACCCCATATGAATTTCGACATCTTTACCAATCTCAAAAAGCGGTGAATCGGTAAATCTCATATCCGCATTGTTCAATGTCACCTGAAACATGTCGGCCTGATCCAGATTATTGTCATAACTAACGCTTATCACAGCATTTTTAACATCCGCTTCCATCGTTAATCCTTGTATGACAACTTCAAAATCTGGGGCAAAGTATTGTGACATATTGTCTCCTTATCGTGGCCGGCTTAGCTTTTTTCTAGACGGAATAACGAGATTTGTTCCAGGGGGTATATTTCTTGCGTCGTCTATATTGTTCAATTCAGCAATTTCACGCCATGAGCCAGGATCTCCTAATATTTCACCTGCGATGCCGCTCAAGGTTTGTCCCTCTATCAGCGTTTGAATAGTCGGGGGTCCTATAAACAAGCCTCTCCTTATTTCGATTTCAATAGGCTGAAACTCTTTAAAGTTTACAGACAGAGTTGCTCTTACAGGTGTGCCATCACTCATAAACATCGTAAATCTTTGATTTACGTTATCTAGGACACATTTGAAGTTGAACTGTCCCCAGGAGAACAAAAGAATGGGAGGTGCTAAAGAGTTGGGCGCTTTTTCAAGCAACTTGGTAATTTTGCGCGTAAATTGGCGTACATCTTCTCTTTTTTCATACGTATCAAAAAACAGCTCCATTTTGAGAGAGCTCAGATTGCCACGAACATATTGGATGGGGGGTGCTTCCAATCCGGGAATTCCCACTTCCGCAAAATTATTGGCTTTATCTAAGCTATATTCCTCTGGATTGAACATCACCGGGATATGTTCATTGGTACTAGTATTGGTTATGGTTGCTTTTTCTAAAGGCATTCTTATGCACCTCTTTCAAATTCAATCCGGATTCGCTCCATTAAATCTCGATAGATTTCATCTTTTATTACGCTTAGTTGCTGGTCTGACAATTTGAGCGATGGGTTGGTTTTATTATTCGAACTTATAGGTAAGCTCAACTCTCGCGAGCTTAAGGCAGTTTTAGGCCGTGCTTTCGGAATATTAGAAGGCGTGCCATGACTCATTCTGTTAGGTAATGGAGAAAATAAATCTTCTTTCTTATTATCAGCAGCTCCTTCTGGTAGTGAAAAGTGATGAAGAATTTTTCTTTCATTGTGCAAAGCTGTTTTTTCTTCAGCTTCGGAGACATGTGAAGTTGTCCGGGTTGGCATATTTTTGGATATGTGAGTCTGGTCTAAATGTGTTAATTCATGGCCAAGAAGAGCGATGCCCGCTTCTTCCTTTGGGGCAAACTTTCCTGCCCTAAATAGGATACTATCTTGATATGCGATGGCGTCCGCTCCGAACTTTTTTACAATGCGATCGGCTGGTGAGTTGGCGTAGATTTTTGCCTTAGGTAAACGCCTTTTTAATAAGTTGGAAAGAAAGTTTGTAATATGACTGTCCAAAATGTGAGAGCTATTTTGCCGGATAAGATCCTCTATTTCCTGTAACCAGGATTTTGGTTTACCTGAAGAACTTTCTTGAGTAAGCTGCTGTCCTCTTTTACCATTTTGAAGGTGACCTTTCTTTAGTTCGGTATCGGTTTGATTAGTGAATTTCTTTGATTTGTTTGGTTGAATCTGATTCTCAAGATTTGTTGATAGTTCACCATTATGTTTTAGGGAATGTAGATTCTGTTTTGTTCTGTGTTTTAATTTATTGTGCAAGAGATATTTATTTTGAATTTCTTCTGCAAAGAACAGAGGCTTATTTGACGGCATTCTCCATTTGAGTAATTGCAATACGTGATTGGTCCACTTCTGACCAAGTGGAAAAGATTGTTGTGATAGATCCTCTGGCTTTAGCTTTCGTTTTGATGTCATAAAAATTTTACTAACACGATTAGGGTGGATCACCCACGGCCGTTAACCTTAAAATATCTCTTACCCATTCACGTCGCTCTCGATGATCCATATTCATAATAGTCTCATAAGGCCAATGAAAATGGAGAGCAATATATGCTACCTCCTGGCGGAGCGTATCCAGAGGGTAGCTTATGATTCCCCCAGCAGTTCAAAATTTGCCTCAAACCCTTTTTGGCAGTGAGGGCAAGTCACCTCTTGAGAACCATTGTCATTTTCATTTATACGATTGTAAAAATGTTGTAGATAGTTCAAATCGGCCGAAAAGAGATCTTCAACCACTTTAGGGTTAATCACAGTTAAAGACCCCAGGCGAGTAATAACTCGCGACAATAAAATCACGATTAAATAAGCTGGGTTGCTTTGTACTCTGGGATCCTTGAGAGGTAAAATCTCATCCGCCGCCGTCGACAGGCGCATCATACCTCCCCGATGAAGATTTCCCTCTTTATCTAC
>JANQSK010000724.1 GCA_028284105.1 Anaerolineae bacterium | reverse complement strand
TGAAGCCCTTTACGGTCAGCCCTATGCGAAAACGGGAATCGATATTGCGTGTTGGGACATTCTCGGCAAAGCTACCAACCTCCCCATCTACACATTGCTTGGTGGCAAACTTACCGATCCATTTCCAATCTCAGGCTTTTTTTCAATCGACCCAAGTGAAACAACGGCCGACTACATCAGGGAAATGCAGGAGAATTACCCAGTCACCTATTTTGAATTTAAAGGGAGTGGTGATCCGCATATCGATATCGAAATGCTGCAATTTGTGGGCCATCATTTGAAACCGGGTGTCCGTGTCATTATTGATGTAAATCAGGGATGGCAAGTGCAAGAGGCGTTAAGGGTGTCTGAAGCGACACGTGGCCTCGACATCTTATTTGAACAACCGTGTGCCACGTATGAGGAGTGTCGTTCCTTTAAACGAGCCACTGGACGACCAGTAAGCCTTGATGAATGCATTCATTCTGTTCGAGATTTAGTCCGTGCTTACTCCGAAGGGGTCATCGATGTGCTGAATTTGAAAATCGGCCGTATTGGGGGTTTAACCCGTTCAAGAGAATTACGAGATTTAGCCGTTTCATTCGGAATCCCCTGTAAGGTACAAGATACCTCTGGTAGCGAATTCAACGCTGCAGCCACGGCTCATTTGGCACATTCTACTCCCCCTCGCCACGTTTTATCCATTTGGGATTGTGCAGATTTTGTAACGCTAAAGACGGGATCAGGTCTTGTTCGTAGTGATGATCCAAATATTCATGGTCAAAGAGCAAATGACCAACCTGGCTTAGGCGTTACTCCATTTTTAGATGTATTAGGAGAACCGGTAGCTATCTATGAGTGATATGTATAAACACCGCATCAAATGGGACAACTCTGTTTTGGTAGAGCAAATCATAAACGGCCGTAAAACCGCCACAGCATGGCCTATTGAATCAGGATTGGGTGTAGATGAATACAACACCCCGTTACATGTGGGGCTTGTTTACACAATCTACGACGGAGAAACTACACCACGCTGCCAGGTCCGAATAACGGCCGTTGAACTTGCCAAATGGGGCCATATTCCTGAGCGCCTGTGGCAAGAAGATCCAGCGTTTTCGGGTGAGGTTAGTTTGGAAGCCTTTATTGGCGATCACTACGACTACTTTGGGCAACCTGGTGATGATTTTGAATTTTTGGCAATCTATTTTGAGCTTATAAAGATTTTGTAAGCTGAGCCCACACAAATAGGCTTCAACAGGCTCAGCTACCTCATGTGAAAAGAAATGACCCCATTTACCTTTGTTCTGGACTGGTACATCAATTGTCAATTCGCAGGCCTTATTTGGGCCAAAGAAAAAGGATTGTATAAACAGGCTGGGCTTGATGTCCAGCTTGTTGATCCCCATGATTATCCAAAAACGCCTACCCTTGAAGTTGTAAAACAACATGCGTTCTCTGCAGGCTGCATGGAAGATAATCTTGTAGTGCGTGCCGTCCTTGCAGACAAAGGGGTAAAAGCGATTGGCGCAATGCTGCAACAAACACCAATGGTGCTTATGACCGCAACCGATGGTGCAATTCAAACCCTTCACGACTTACCAGGAAGGCGGATTGCCATGCATCGAGATGGCATTCATCTTTTGAAAACGGTATTGACGCTACACGGTATCGATCAATCAGAAATTGAATTTACGGTCGGTGGTTGGTCTTTACCCGATTTGATAAACGGCCGTTTTGATGCCGTTCAAGGATATACCATTACGGAACCTGCCCAACTTTTGGGTTTGGGCTTTGACTCTCATCTCATTCCAGTAAAACATCCCAATCTTCATCCTTATGCCCAAATGATGTTTGCAACGAGCAAGATGATTGAGCAAAACCAAAATATCCTCAGTCGATTTATTTCAGCAACCTTTGACGGTTGGCGAGAGGCCATGACTCATCAAGATGAAACGGCCGTTTTGGTTGCTGCTGTCTCCAAAGACCAGCCAGATGCGAAGATGAATCGCCAAATACTCGATGCAATGTTGCCGATTGTGAAAGGGGAAGTTGGATTTGAGAAGCTTGGCTTTCTCGATCCAGCCCGCTGGCAGCGCAATTTAAAAACCTATTATGACTTTGGGATGGTTGATCGGTATGCGACGTTTGATGAGGTCGTTTATCCTAAATTTGTAAATTGATCTGGAATTTGGGTAATCGCAATGAAGCTAAGTTCGCAAAAATCAAATATCACTGTTTCAATTTAGGGGTTAATGAACTTCATGATATGTTGATAGGCTATTTCTGGCTGTTCAAGAAAGAGCCAGTGATTAGCATCTGAAATCATTTCAAGCTGCATATTGGGAGCATATTCTGGAATGATGTTGAGTAACGGCCGTGTAAAGGCACGCTCATGCTCACCCCACAGCAAGAGCGTTGGTGTCGTAATTTGAGTTGCCTCACTCGGCTTAAAGTGATCAGCTTGAATTTCATCAAACTCAGGCATATTGGCCCGATACCAATTAAGAAAGCCCGTCATTGATCCTGGCTGCTCCCAACATGCCTGATACATCGCTCGGGCATCTTCGTGAACAATCCCCTTGGCAACTAGTGGGCCAAAGGCGACTTGCCACAGTACTTCACAGTGATTGTCTAAAAAGCGAGATTCGGCCGTGGGTGCTTTTAATCGCGTCATATATTCCGATGCAGCCCGTTGCTCTTCAATCGTCGCAAATGCAACCATCAAAGCATCATACGGTGGAGAATTAGCTACAATGAGATGTGAAACGCGCTCGGGGTATCGTTTGGCAACCTCCCACGCTAACGCCCCACCCCAATCATGACCAATCACAACAAAAGAATCTAAGTTCAAATGGTCAGCCAACTCAATAACATCTTTTGCTAAATATTCAATTTGATACGAAGAAACTTCAGACGGCTTAGACGTTAAGTTTACACCGCGTCCATCAGGCGCAATAACCAGATTTGTTTCACCAAACTGCTGAAGCTGTTGTTCCCAAACAAACCAGAAGGCTGGAAAACCATGCAAGAATAGGATTGGTGAGCCTTCACCTGCATAGGCATAATGCATTGAAATCTCACTTAAGTTTGCAACGCCATGTTGTATTTTCATTGTGATACGCAACTCCGATTCCGGTTAAGTACAGCTAAATATGTTTTTAAGAATGAGAATCAGTTTGGGTTGTACCTCAAAGCAAACAAAATGCTTCATATAAATTCACAGAGCGAAACATTTTTGTTTGCACTTAATCATATAAAGTCGTTGGGTCGAGGCACCGCTGTCCGGCTTGTTGTTGTGGTGCTGGCGTTATCGTTACTTTGGGTTCCCCAATGGTCTCCATTCGTCGAATTAAGCGTTGTTTCATCTGATCAGCAACTTCTCGATAGGTTT
>JANQSK010000322.1 GCA_028284105.1 Anaerolineae bacterium | reverse complement strand
AACGGGGGCATCTAACAGGGTGATAGTTGGGGCCACGTTGGTAACGTCAACGGTGGCATCGCTGGTGACAGAGAGCGTGCCATCATTCACTTCCAAAGTGGCGGTGTAGCTACCGTTGTCACCACAGGTGAGTGTTGGATTGAGCACGGTGGCGTCGTCGAATGAGCAGATGGGGTCGCTGACGGTCCAGCTGTAGGTGAGCGGATCCATGTCTGCATCGGAGGCGGTGGCACCGCTGAGGGCAATGGCAGAGCCTTCGTCACCACTGTATGGGCCTCCGGCGTCAGCGATCGGCGCTTGGTTAGCCCAGCCATCTGCCATCGTCCAAGGGAGATTGTCCTGAGCAGAGCCGAAGATATAGGGCGCATCACAGAAGTTATCGGCGTCTACATTGTCACACCCTTCACCTGGGGTGTCGAAGTCGTCGAAGTAGTTACCACCGACAGGAGCAGGTTCATTGTATGAAGAAGTTCCAGAGGGGTGAAAGATTTGGTTGTCATTGTTGATGAAATTGTTGTTGTAAACTGAATAGTCGTCATCAAATTGATTGAACAAGTAGAGCGCATACCCGCCATTGACAGTGCCTTCAAGGGTGTTGTTCGTAACCTCTAAATCATTGGGGTAGAAGATCTGCATGCTAAAGTAGAGGCCTGAGATGGTGTTGTTATTGATCAGTGACGTTCCGTTCGATTGATAGCCGGAATAGTAGAGGCCGATTGCGTAGTTGCCCGGATCTGTGTGGGTCGCAACATTGTCTTCCATGAGGACATTCGCACCGCTGGTGTTATTGTCATTGTATAGGGGAATAGAGAGAACGTTATTGATCACATTGTTGGTGATGAAGACATCTCCAGTCAGAAAAATCGTTATGACACCATAGATAGTTTCGGTTGCCGTATTGCCTGTAATCACCGCATTATTTCCGTTGATAACCCAAATGCCTAAAGAGTCATTGGTCATATCGAGGTTTTTGACGGTAATATCGTCGTAGCCATCGGCATAGACGGCATAGTTAGAGCTGGGTTGATCTGACGTGTAGCCAGCCCCATCGAGTGTGATCCCATCTGCTTCAATAAAGATGGCGTCATCTACATCCTGAGTCAGGGTACAGGTTTTGGTGCCGGAGGACCATGTGCCGAACATAGTGCAGTCCCCGCCGGTGGCGTCGTCAAAGATGTAGTAGGTTGAGGGTTGGGTGCGAAGCCAAATGTGAATACCGCCGGTGACGTCTTCGGCGAAGGTGACCGTACCGCTTGCATCAGAGGTGATGGTCGTGGGGGCCATACCGTTTCTGGTGTAATAGTAATAGAGGGTGTCTGCTTCGAGGCCGCTCATGGTGAAGTCAACTGAGCCAGTTGCATCATTTGCGACAACCAAGTTCACCATTTCAGGGCCTGAGAACATGGTGGCGGTGACGCTGGCCGAGCTGTCGACGGTGACAGGCATGTGGGGGCTGTCTGTCAGGTCGAAATGGGTACCGGTGCCTTGAGTAAAGCCAACCGGTGAAGGTGGGGCTGTTTCATCGGCGGCGACGGGGCTGATAAAGAGGACGCTAGCGAGTAGGGCCAGCAGTGTGATTATTGCAAGATTGCGTGTTGTACGCATGATTTTCTCCTGTGAAGTGCTTCTTTAAACTAATTTGTTGCCATGTCATGTTGAGCTTGTCGAAACATCGCTGTGACCTTTACCAATTGGGAGGATCATTTGGTAAAAGTGGCAGCGCCCCTTTCGACTTCGCGTTGCTCCGCTCAGGGTGACAGTGGAACGGTGCTTGAGTTTCCAAGCTGGTTTTTTTGATAAAAATACGTGCGTGAATCAGAGTGTCTTGTTGGGCTGTTGGGGCTAGCCTTCTCTTGTTCCTTTATTCTTCTCCTATAAATCACCTCCGTGCTCGTCATCCATGAGCTCTTCGAGATGTTCAAAGAAGGTGTGGATATCGACGAAATTTTGGCGGATGGTTGAATCGGTGGATTGAAGCATGATGCGCCAAGGCGAACGGCCGTTTTCTCGCCACAGTCTTAATAAATAAGAGCGGCGATTCCCTGCGAATGTTAGATTTGTTTGAAGTAAATGTTTGTTCATCTTTCTTTCTCGTCACTTTTAGGTTCCTATAAAACAGCTTCCTCGTTCCACGCTTCTTATTGTTGATAAGTTCCGTAACCAATATGTAACCAGTCAGAAAGTGAATCGTTTAACCGGGATCAATGATTTGATTTTTAAATGCGCTTAGGCGTTCAAAAACTGCTTTCTCACCTTGCAAAGCCTGTAAAAATAGATACTATTTAATTGACCTATTGTTGGGGTGCCGAAAGTTAATCCTGGGGAAATCTAGTGTTCAAATTGCGCCTATTGGGTTCCTTTGAATCCAACTTTAATGACCGAACAGTTCAATTTCGTACAGATAAAATACGCGCTTTGATGGCCTATTTGGCTGTTGAAGGGAGCGTGCCGCTCTCAAAGCACTCATTAGCGACTTTGTTGTGGGGTAATACAGACGATAAAAATGCCCGCACCAATTTGCGCGTCTCTTTTCACCGTGTGCGGCAGGCGATCGACAAACAAGCAGCAACACCTATAAGCCAATCCCTTTTTGAAAGTAATCGCCAATCGATTCAGTTTATTTATGATGAAGAGGCCAATCAATTTTGGTGTGATGCCCTCTTGTTTGAGCGACTTTTGAAGAGTTGTGAGACCCATGCCCATCAAGATATTCGTTTTTGCTCTCCGTGCATGGCCCGTCTGGAACAGGCCATTGCGCTCTATCAAGGTGACTTTTTACACGGCATTTTGGTAGACGATTCAGAAATGTTTGATGAGTGGCTGCTTGTTCAGCGGGAGCATTACCATCAACACGCAATAACGGCTTTAAACAATTTAGTTGAAGGGCATTTGGCCCAAAATAATATTGAAGAGCTGCGCCGGTTTGGAAATCAGTTGCTCGCTTTGGAACCGTGGCATGAGGCTGTTCATCAGCAGATGATGAAGGGGTTGATGATTGACGGAAAGTGGGAGGCTGCGCTGGCGCAGTATGAGCTGTGCCGACAAAGTTTGATGGAAGAGCTGGGTGTGGAACCCAGTGAAGAAACGGCCGTTCTTTACCAACAAATTCTCAATAAACAATTGGTCGAACCCCCAAGCCCCAGCATTCAAAAAACAGCCAAAACAGAAGTTGATACTGCCAAACATAATTTGCCCCATTCAACCACCCCTTATTTTGGTCGTGAAAAAGAGCAGAGAACGCTTAAACAGCACTTATTCAACCCAGACAGTCGATTAGTCACCGTTGTGGCTGAAGGGGGAATGGGCAAATCACGCCTCTCGCTTGAGGTAGGGCGGCTGTTGGTGGCTGGATTTGCAGATGGCGTTTGGTTTGTGCCATTGGCGGGGCTTGCCTCCTCAGAAGATGAAGAAACAGCTCAGGATGTGATTGCTACTGCGATTGCTCAAGCCCTCAATCATCCTTTGACGGGTTCTCTTTCACCATCCAAACAGATTATTAACGTCTTGAAATCGAAGCACCTCTTGCTCATTTTGGATAATTTTGAGCATTTGATGGAAGGTAGCACCCTGCTTGTGCCCATTTTGCAAGAGACAACGGCCGTTTCCATGCTGTGTACCTCTCGCGAACCGCTTAACTTTATGGCCGAAAATGT
>JANQSK010000623.1 GCA_028284105.1 Anaerolineae bacterium | reverse complement strand
TACCGCGATCTCCCAAACGACGCCAAGCCCCGGCATTGGCCTCATGGTCTTGGCAGGAGACGACGACTTCATCTCCATCTTCCATAATGCCGCGGAAGGCGTTGGCTAAAACATAAGTGTTTTGGGACGTTGATGGGCCAAAATGGATTTCTTCATTTTTAACGTTGAGGTAGCCTGCCATGCGTTCATAGGCTTCATCCATTGCTGCGCCCCCTTTCTGGGAGGCTGGATATGGGCCGTAAGGTTGGACTTTGTAGTTTGAGTAGAAATCATGTAATCGGTCAACAACTTGCTGACAGGGGTAGGAGCCGCCTGCATTTTCAAAAAATGCCCATCCTTCAAGCTCTGGAGTAGAAAATGCGGGAAATTGGGAACGAACAAAGTTGATATCGAGTGTGGTCATGTTTTTCTCCATTATGAAGTAAACAGAAGTAGATTTTGTTCAGCTGAACAGGGTATGTGTTTACTTGAATGTGGTTGGTTGAACTATTATTTGCTTCTCTTTTATGGAAGTATCGGCTTATTCACGGTTTGTGACAACAATTTTGTAAACTGTTTAATGGTTTAGCGAATTGAAACAATTTACATTGAACGGACGATCAGATTGTTGGATTTTTTCCAATGTGAATTTCTCGGAGCCTGCAAGAAGATAGTTGTTATTCAATCGAGTGAGATAGAAAAGTTGATTTGTTAGTCACAAAATAAAACTCTTTTTGATTGCGTTTGAATTTCTGTGCTATTTGCAATCATGTTGACCAAGTAAAAGTTGTTTCATCACCGCTGCGCACATTTTGGTTTTCACAAAAACAAAATTTGGCTGATTCTATTGGCTCTTTTATCGAATAAATCACACGCTGTGGGGCAAAGGCTGATGGGGCCTGCATGATTTATTTGAAAGAAGGTTGTGTCTATTCTTGATAATGGTCAATTTCGTGAATTGAATACGAATGTTCCTATCAATGAGATTCGACTCTTTGCACCTCATGAAATTGATGGGCTATTAGAACAGCTTAACGGCCGTTTCCAATCAGCCATGATGAATAACGACCCCCAACAGCGGCTTGCTGTTGAAATGGCCATTCAATATTGTCACCTGTACGAATCGATTCAGAAAGAGATTGTTACCAAACAAGAGATGGTACAAACAACGGTCAATCACCTCGTTTCCCTCAATGCGCAATTGCAAAATCTACTCACTTCCATGCAGATAGACCCTCAGCCCTTACCGAGGGAATCACAATTAATGCATCCTGTTCAAAATTGGGATCAAGTTGAACAATGGTTGGCAAAGGAAAAACAGGTCTCAGCTACCGAGGAACCAGCTCATACTGATAGGTTTGAAGAAACGGCCGTTGTTCCTGAAATTATCATCTACTGTCTAGGCAATTTTAGACTCTTTCATCAACATCAACAGATTAAAGAGATAAACGGCATCAAAGGTCAGCTGTTCAAATACCTGTTGCTCAATCGTGAAAAACCGATCAGCAAAGAGAAGCTCATTGATATCTTCTGGCCAGACGCGGATATAGAGGCTGCTCGTCGAAACTTACATCAAGCGGTTTATCAGCTTCGCCAGCTTCTTCGGAAAATCCAACCTGAAAAGAAAGTGATTCTTTTTGAAGACGATCATTATCGACTCAATCCTGAGCTTGCCATTCAATTAGATGTGGTGTCGTTCATGAATCATGTCGAGAATGGGCATTTTCTACTTCAAAATGGGCAGATTGAAGAAGGGATGAAGCAGTACAGTATTGCTGAGCTGATGTATCAGGGCCAATTTCTAGAAGATCTCCCGTATGATGATTGGCCAAGGTTTCAACGCCAACAGCTTCATGCCCATTATCAAACGGTCACAACGCAGCTGATCGCATACTATTTGGAGCAGCAATCATTTACGGCCGTTATTGCCCTGTGTCAAAAACGATTGCAGTTTGAGTCCTGTGATGAATTTGCACACCAACAGCTGATGCAGTGCTATCTTTCACAAGGTCAGCGCCATATGGCCATCCGACAATATCAACGATGTGCCAATGCTTTAAATGAAGAATTGGGTCTTCTCCCATCCTCTGAAACCGAAGCGCTTTACCTTGAAGCGATTCAATAACTCCCATTAAAGCAAAAGAATAAGTGGTTAAAGAATAAATGGTTATTGTAGTCAGCCTTCGACAAGCTCAGGCTACTTTTGTAATACCTATTATATGCCTCACTCAATTCTAGACGTGCCAAAAATTGAGTCTCCATTTAGTGATAAATGAGATGCGCTCAGTACGATTGATTTATCGGTTGTGCCAATGAAATAAATTTTTATTCGCTAGCTGAATGAACTGTATTGTGATCGTATTTATTATTTATTGTTAGGAGATTAATTTATGTCAACAAAAACAGCAGAACAAATTCTTGTAAACGGTAGTCACACAAATGGACACGCCCCAGTTGCCACACCTGTCGTTGTGCCAGCCGACTCAGGTGTTACGGCCGAAGATGTCAAAACGATGCTTACTGCCCAATTAGAAGCAGCTCACAAACAAGCGATGCTTGAAGCGCAATCTAATGTCGCCATCGAAATTGCTGAACCTGAAGGCTTCTTAGCTTGGGACGTTTTTGGACTCGGTCCAGTTGAATTAGGCGCAGGTGTCTTTCCATTTAGTGG
>JANQSK010000594.1 GCA_028284105.1 Anaerolineae bacterium | reverse complement strand
ATCGGGACCGAAGAGACGATCATTATACATCTCATCCATTTCGGCCGTGTAGTTAGCCGCTAAACGAGGGGAGTCAAAAATGAGCAGATTGTTGTTGTTGCAATAGGAGCCATTCGTGGTGAAGTTCATGGAGCCGACCCAAACGTAACGGCCGTCTATTACAGCAAACTTGTTGTGCATCAAACCAGATCGCTTATCTTCGACTACGCTAATACCATTCCGACGCAGGCGATTAATGGCAGACTCATCCGCATTATCCTCATCCGTCACCACTCGCACTTCAATCCCTCGATTTTCTAGATCAATCAGCGCATTAACGAGCGTTTCAAGATTCAGTTCAAAAGCAGCAACATCAACTCTGACTTCAGCCTCTGCAAAGGTATCAGCCATAATTTCATCAATGCCACCAACACGTTCTTCCTCAGGGCCACAGACAGGATCCGTGAAATAAATTTCATACCAATCTTGTGACAACCCGTCTGATGTTATGGGCGGCAACCCTGAGGGAATCCCACTATTGTCCCCAATGGTGCCATCCGGATTAAGTCCAGCTTCTTCGATTAAATCAGTACCAAAAATGATGGATAAGATCCCCAAAATGACGAGTAATATCGTCCCCCAAATGCCTGCATCTCTCTTTTTCATCCAAAATCCCGTAAAGCTAGATGCAACCTAGAGCAAGGCGGTCACCCTAAACTGCTTCAGTTCCGCACGCTAGCTTTCTTCATTGTAGGCGTAAATAATCGCCATGATGTGTTTGAATAGGTCATCAGAGTCGGCCATTTCTCGCACGGCTTCATACTCTGCATAGGCTAAACGGTATGCTTTGCGGTTATTATTCCCCGTCAACCAATAAAGATTTTTTCCCAACCGAACAGCGCGATCATTGACAATATCTTCATTATCATGCTTGCCTGGATTGGCCATCAATTGATTAACGAGCTCCATTATGAGTGAAACGGCCGTTGCTTTGTTATCTAATAGCATTCGGACTTCAGAATCTGATTGATCAACCGTTTCTTCAACCCACTTTTGCAAAGCAGTCATACCCCAATCAATGAGTTCATTCGCTTGATCATCATTAAGGGCTTCTCGTAATTTAGGTGTTGTCGCAATGGGCTCGCCATACTCCCGCAACCGCTTGCGCATGATTTCTCTTGGTGTCATAAGTTTTTTAGGGATTAGGGCGTATTTTTATAGTTCTCTCCCTAATCACCGACTCTCCTATCCAGTTAGGATTGAGCCTCTGGCTCCTGATATGCTGGTAATTCTTCGATATCATCCCCATCTCTAAATAGGTGATGAGGTAGCCATGCTACACCAAAAACTGCCGTGTCGATATCCTTCTTATAAGGCGTCACCGAAATTTCAGTCACATCTTCAACGATGGCATCCCATTCTAATTCCAACTCTTCCAAGGCGTCTTCCAGCTCTTGTTGAACATCTTCGAGTTCTTGCTCAAAAGATTTGATCGCATCTTCAGATTCTTTAATATCTGACTTTGCTTTTGAGGTCATGCGCCGTTTACTAATTGAACCGGACACACTCCGACGACGACCGGTAAAAAGACCAAAAAGCGTTTCCGCATGCTTCACCATTTCTTCTTGGCGACGCGATTGGAACTCGGCTTGGTCTTCTTCAAGTTCCCGTTTCTCACGCGAGATTTTAGACTCAATAGACGCCATCTGCTTCTTATATCGGGTCTCAATCTTCTTGGCTGCCACTTTCATCTTTTCTTCAGCGGCATCTTCACACATGTCTGCAAACTTTTCATCAGAAATGTCAGGACCGGCAAATAGTTTCAATTTCTCATTGGTCTTAACGCTTACTTCTGCAGAACGATAGACCCAATCCACAAAATCGGTTTTGAGTGAACGAATAGATTTCCCTTGAGACAATGGCTCTTCAAGCGAAACAAAACGGCCGTCTTTAACAGGTAATCGATCAAATTTGCGATCATCCACTGTACCAATTTGATAATCTTCCCAGCGAACGCTACCACGACGATCCGGTTCATAAACCAACACCGATTGGGTGGTTTCCATATCCAAGCTGTATTTACGTTGAAGATACCGAATTGCAGCCTGTGCCAAAAGCACGGGGCGATAGAGTGTGGCCAATTTTTCAGCTGATTGGGAAATGGAACGGCCGTGTTTATTGATCGCTTCTTGTTCTGACAAATTAAGCGGCAAAAAATACTCCGCAATCCCTGAAGGCACACCAGGACGTGTCTCTGACCCTTCAAGCTCAATATCAGGGCTAGCTGCAGCAGATGCAACTGGCGGAGCAGCAGAAGCTACGGCTTGAGGTGTAACTGAGGCCGCAGTTGAAGCAGGGGGTTGACTCGCAGCTGCCGGAGCCGACGCACCAACACCGGCCAGTGTATTCAACTCACTAATGCGGTTTCGCGTGACGGGCCCTGCCAAATAGTTCATCGCCCAGCGGGTTTGGAAAAGCGACGGTTGCTTCTCGTGCACATTACGGAGCAAAAAGACCCGCTTCCCTAAACCAGAAATTAGTTTGTCATACGTTTTGGTATCTAAGCCACCAGGAACGGCTGAGGCTAAGCCATCAAGCAATCGGGCTTTATCTTGTTCGGTCCCCAGTTTGCCAATAAACCAAGTCCCTGCATTGGATAAAGCTTTGTAATCAATATCAACTGGATTTTGAGTAGCCAGAACCATCCCTACACCAAACGCACGAGCTTGTTTGAGCATGCGCAACATCGGTTCTTTTGAGGGTGGATTGCCAATCGGGGGGAGATAGCCAAAAATTTCATCAAAATAAACAAGGGCACGCAAAGAGGTCGTACCGGACTGTGAGCGCATCCAAGTTTCAACGGCCGAATAAAGTAGCGTCACAAAGAACATGCGCTCAGCATCATTGAGGTGAGCGATGTAGAAAATGGTGTGTCGCGCTTTGCCATCAGGTGAATAAAGCATATTTTGAATGTTGAGCGGCTCCCCTTCGATCCACGCTTGGAAGGCTGGCGAGGCTAACATATTGTTGAGCTGCATCGCTAAATCAAAGCGATCATTTTCAGGGAAGAAGCGATTGATATCAAAAACGCCTAGTTTTTCAAACGGTGGCGTTTGTACCTGCATAATCAACTCGCCTAAATCGAGCCCTTTGCCTTGGCTCCACGCCGTTTCAAAAATATTTGACAACAAGATATGTTCTCGTGAACGAACGGGATCAATATCTTTGAGACCAATCAACCCCAGCAAAGCTGTCACTGTCCCTGAAATACGCTCACGAAGCACTTCTCGGTTTTCATCCCAAGGAATTTCAGGTGCAGCGAGTGACGCTAAAATGCTTACTGGCAAGCCTGAATCTGAGCCCGGTGTATAGACTGAGAAGTTGACGCTATTTTTCAATGCATGAATTCGGTCTGGCCCAATTTCCCATGACGCAAGCCCATTTCGCCATAAATCGGCCGTGGCTTGGGCCGCTTCCTGAACCGTCTTACCATCGCGGCGAGCTTCATCAGCGTTGACCCATGGCTCAAAGTCAGATGGCGCCAAATCCGGGAAATGCAGCAAGGCATTTGTAATATCCCCTTTGGGATCGATCATGATGGCTGGTATGTTGTTGAGGGCTGCCTCTTCAAGCAGATCAATACAAAGTCCTGTTTTACCAGAGCCAGTCATCCCCACAACGACACCGTGGGTGGTTAAATCATTTGGATCATAAAGCAGTGGGTCTTTGGAGGTCTCACCACTGGCGGGGTCTACGACTCTCCCTAAATAAAAGTTGCCGTCTGTGTCAAACATGAAGCGTTCCTCTTTCGTTCAAAAGTAAAAATTCCGCTGGGTTTATGCTACCCGTATCTATTTAGTTTGACAACAAAATTTGGAGAATGTCACTAGGGAAAAGACATCGTAAGTTTTGAGAACTTACGATGTCAAATTAGCTTAAAGCTTAAGAAACGGCCGTTTTTGTTTCATGATGCTCACCAACTTGGGAATGTAAGCACGCAGCTGTGCCCACCGGATCAATTCACGCATTTTTTCGCGTTTGGTATCACCAGGCAGGTTTTCTTCATCAATGCCCATTTCAAACAAAATTTCGTTCAAATCGCTTTCATTAAAGTAGCTATCGAGCACTTGCAGTAGCATAACGCCATCGGGCAAGGGTTCATTTTGGGCACGTTCTTCAATGAGACGATCGGCATTCAAGCGGAG
>JANQSK010000566.1 GCA_028284105.1 Anaerolineae bacterium | reverse complement strand
ACCCCAGCCTTTGTGCATGCGGGTCCATTTGCAAACATCGCGCACGGCAACAGCTCCATTATTGCTGACCAAATCGCTTTGAAATTGGTGGGTGAAGATGGGTATGTTCTCACTGAGTCAGGTTTTGGTGCTGACATTGGTATGGAAAAATTCTTCAATATCAAATGTCGCTACAGTGGTTTAGTTCCAAACTGTGTTGTCTTAGTTGCTACCATTCGCGCCTTAAAGATGCATGGTGGTGGACCAACAGTAAAAGCGGGACAACCACTTGACCCAGCATACACCGATGAAAATCTTGAGCTTTTGGAAGCAGGCTGCACCAATCTTGTCGCCCACATCAAAAATGCAACTAGCTATGGTATTCCTGTCGTTGTAGCGGTTAATCGCTTCCATACGGATACAGATAATGAAGTTGAAGTTGTTCGGAAAGCTGCATTGGCTGCAGGTGCTGAAGATGCCGTGATGAGTAATCACTGGGCTGAAGGTGGTCTGGGTTCAAAAGCACTAGGTGAAGCAGTTATTAAAGCGTGTGAAAAACCAAATAATTTTGATTTCTTGTATAGCTTAGATTTAAGCATTAAGGAAAAAATTGAAACCATCGCCAAGAAGATGTACAGTGCAGCTGATGTTGAGTATTCTGAGCTTGCCGAAAAACAAATTGCGGATTACACGCGCCTTGGTTTCGATAACCTCCCAATTTGCATGGCAAAAACGCATCTAAGCATCAGCCATGATCCTAACTTAAAAGGTGCGCCTTCTGGATTCACCGTGCCTATTCGTGAAATCCGAGCAAGTGTTGGGGCAGGATTCTTGTATCCCCTGGTTGGGCAAATGAGTACCATGCCTGGTTTGCCAACACGTCCTGCTTATTACGACATTGATATCGATTTGGAAACGGGTCGAATTCTAGGCATGTTCTAGTATTTTCTGTTTTTGAAAAATTTGTTGAAAAGGATAGCGCTTTATGTGCTATCCTTTTTTTATTTTAGTGGGTATCCAATGGCAATTATTGACAATGATTCTAGGTGTGTGATTTGTATTGAGAAGTTAGAACGGCCGTATCTTGCAACATCAGGGGTTGCATTTCCAGCTGAACATCGACTTAACAAATATTGTGATGCGCCTTTGCACCAAGATTGTGTCGAAAATTGGGATGATCGAATAGAATTTTCGGAAGGATATTACAATCTATCCAGAAAGTAGCCCCTACTCAAGATAGGTTAGAAAGCTATCTGAAATCAATTTTGGATACTTAAACTGGTTGGTAGAATGACACGGCCGTTTCCATCCATATCTAGCAGGCGAGTATTATCAACAGGATTGTAAATACCGACCCCAATTCTTACCTCACCTTCAAAATTGGAATCATTTAGCGTGATATTCAACATATCAGAGATATATTCACCTTGAATCCAGCTTGTAAACGGCCGTATGCCCCCCAACGGCTCAACATCCACTTGCCCAATAATGTTGTCATTCTCATCTAGCAAATGGACGAACAGTTTGTATGGATTCGTTTCACCTTCCGTAATCGATTGCCAGTGGAGCGTGAGGGGTATAGCATCAGACGGCCTGAATTCAGTTTGAGGTAAATCAAGACCGATGAGAACGGCCGTTTCTCCAAAGGTATGCTCAAGCGGTATTTGAACCTCAGGTTTTGAAAAAACTCTATCTGTTTCCAAAATTTCAATAGTGCCAATCGTATGAGTATCATCCCCAACCGTAATCACAACGTCAAACTCACCAGAAATCTCAGATGGTGCCTGAATTTGCCTCACTTCAAACACTAGTTCTTGGGCTTGCCATTCAGATGTTGGATAGCGATTCAACAAGGTTGGGGATGAAATTGGAATGAACCTATCATTTTGAACGAGTTGGATTTGTGGCTCAATTATTGGGAGCGAACCTTGTTCTGCCCGCCACATTAACGGCACAAAAGCTGTTTGTCCTCCAAAAAGAGAATCTCTATCAACCGATGCACCTAGAAGTGAAAGGGGCTGTTCAAAACTCAGTGGTTCATCAAAAAAAGGGATGGGAGATAGAGGTTCGAATGACTGATTCGGGAAGTTTTTCAATTCTGCTTGACCAAGCACCCATTCTCGTTGAGGGGATGTCGCTAGAAAATCAAAATAGGTTAAAGACCCATCTTCTTTTTCTATAAAAAGGTCAAGCGTTACCTCATAATTCAAAGGAGGAACCCCTAATGGAAGTGGCAAGGTATGATAAGTAAAAAAGGTGTCCTCAAATGCCCATAAATCAGATGGACGCCCAATTAGATCGATAAATAGCACTGTTTCTTTGGAAACTTCACGTCCATCTACATCTTTCAAACGGAGGGTGCCTTTTAAACGATGTGGGATAACTGCTCCTAAATCCCAGCCTAAAGCAATCGATACCGCACCGCTTTTATTACTATCCACTTCAATTTGAGCCGAATACAGCTGCAAATCTCCATCAATGATGATAGGTACTTGATGCAATATTTCAGACAAGGGTTGGAAAGAAGACTCTATTGCAAATTCTTTTACTAAAATATCCTCAAACTGGATCTGATTAACGAGCACGCCCCCGTTATTAAGCGCAAATGTTGTGAAGTCCTGCCAATCCTTGGTATCTTGCTCATAGTCGATAAAAAAGATGGTGGAATGATCCGACGTCAACGTTGTTACATTTTCAAACAGAGCTTCTCGATTTGGGGTATCCAGCATCACAATTGACGCATCACCTTGGTATTCGAAAGGTAATGAATAGTCAGTGTCAGGAATAATGATGAGATCGCTGTCGGAAACGGCCGTTTCTAAATAACGCGCCACGCTTCGCATATCATCTTTTTGAACATTAGGATCAAAAAAGTAAAGATAGAGGGCAATAGATGAAATTGTGATAACGGCCGTTAGTAAACCGGCACCTAATCCGGCAGATAGGGTTCTAAATACTACAGATTTTATCGGCTCATATGTCAATACGAGGGAAGCCAACAGTGGAAAAAGCCCCATCGCAAACATGGAGATGTAACGAGGATGGGAAAATGAACGCACGCTCCAAACTATGAGAGCTGAGAATAATGGAATAAACCAAATTGTTAGCCAAAGAATAAAGCGCCTTCGAGAAAGTCCAGCCTGAATTAAACGAAAAAGTAATAGTATAGAAACTAGTAAAGAAACGGCCGTTCCTGTCCATAAAAGCCAATCAAAATTGAGTGCACCCGCTAACCCGGTAAAATGAAATAATCCAATCTGTTTTACTAAAAATTCAAGCGGGACAGGTTCGGCAAGAAAAGTACGGCCGTTTGCCGGTCGTGAAATCGTAATAAGGTTATATGCGAGGGACCCAAACCAAGGCAGGCTTGCGATAGAAACGGCCGTTGCTGTCACAAAAATAGCTCTCACCTTTCCCCAAGCGCGTTGCATTGCAAATGCACTCATGCCCCACAAGCTCACAAACAAAACCATAAAGGCGGCAATATAATGCAAATGGAGGCCAAACCAAACGATAAATCCAAAGGCGCCCCACACGTTGCGTTCACCCCCATCATTGTGCTGAATCAATAGCTGCATCGTTCCAATAAGCCCAAAAAACACGAGCGGCAAAAAAGCATAGACTCGGACTTCTTGACCATAGATGATGGAAAGCGGCGAAAGCGCAATGAGTAGAGCAGATAAAAGCGCAATTCTTTGAGATTTAAAAAAGCGAAGACTGACAACAAATACAGCGCCTATTTGTAAAAAGCTTACTAAGGCAGATGACATTCTTGTCGCGAAAGGAGTAAGCCCTGTTAAATTGACCCAACTTTTGAGTATAAAAAAGTAGAGGGGAGGATGAATATTATTGAGGCGGTCAACCAAGATTTCTGACCAAGTAGACGTTGCAAGGTGCAGGCTGATACCTTCATCCCACCAATAGCTCTGATCTTCTATACGAAAAACTCTCAGAAAAAACCCAATCCACAATATCAGGAATAGGGCAAATGTGACTTGGCGCTTGGTCAATCTCATGGCTGGCTGATCTTAACAGGAATTGGCAAAAAGACGCGATTATCTGGTATGGGATTGTTTTGATGATCAACGGCCGTTAATCGCACCCCATTTTCGGCCGTGTAAAGCCCTACTGCCAGCTCAAGAAGTTCTGGTGGATTTCCTGCTGGCAGCTCAATCTTGTGTTGATCAATAATAATCTGCCCTTCAGCCCACAGGTCAGCTGGTAATCCACCTGGCCATTGATCGCTTTGAGCATAATTGGTGCCGTCCTCATTGACTAAATGTACAAATGCCGAAATCAACTCTGTAGGAGGTGCATCAATCTCCCAATATAAAGTGAGCGTATAGAAGTCTGAAGCGTCTGAAATTGATTCAACATCAACACCATGTAATGTGATCTGATTACTAAAATTGTAATTCAAAGGAACATCAATTGTGGATGGCAATTCAAAAAGCCGATCAAGCGGTGTAATGTCAATTTCGCCTATTAAAATAGGTTCCTCAAGAGCTTCCCCAGCTTGATTCACAAGTGTTAATTCAATGGGCAAGCTCTCCCCATCAAAATCTGTAGGCACTTCCAAAGCGTACTGTTCTTGAATGATTTCACCAGTTTTCCAAAGTGATGTGGCGTATCGACTCAAAGGAATCAAATCCATTTCGCCTCCAATCTGAAATTCTACTTGAAGGTCTTGAGTCAAAGCCCCTGATTGCTGCCAATACAACCGTAAAGGGATGGGTTCACCCGTTGTTAATCGCTCCGGAAGTATATCTGATCCTAATAGTGTCACACCTTGAGATGACCATGATTGATCAATTTTAGATTCAATTGGCAAAACAGAAGCATTGCTCTTTGGATCGTGAAGGGGTGATAGTTGACCTACATCAAATGTTGTACCTTCAAAACCATTCTCAATTGAATAAAGGGGTTGCAATGTTTGGGAGGCTTCATCAACGAGCGCCACTTGAATTGTGTAATCAACGGGCGGCGTACCGTCAGGAAATGGTATTGCATATCGCACGGTTGCGTTTTGGTCAGGCCAATGCTCAGGGTAAAAATATGTTTCATTCACTAATGGCTGTTCTGATTGGTGCCATATCAAGCCATTTTCAGCAACGGCAGTTAATCGAACTGAAAAACGGCCGTTTTCCACCTCATTTAGTTTCCTCCATGTAAGCAATAGGTCAATTTGCTGGGGTTTGGCCTGCAAAGCAGTCGCTTCAATGCCCATCCTGCCATCAAAGTTGACTTCATTCTCTAATTCAACAGGGATAAATGATGAGTCTACAGGCTCCGGTTGTTCATAAATCCAAGCTTGCGTTAAACCGCCATATTCAATCGTATGAAGTAGATTAACACTTGGATTGAGAGGTGGCTGAGCTAGCCCAGTCAACTGACGATCATTTTGGGTCCAAATCAGGTAATCTGCCTGAGGGAAAAATTCCTCAGTAGCCAATAAAGATGTTCCAGAAAAAAAAGGCGCTATCGCTTGGGGGATCGAACCTATTCCTGAAGAATTTTTCGTGTCGTAGTTCGCTTCCAACCAATTGGTCGCTAAGCTAATGGGTTCGCCCCAACCAATCCCCATCACACGCTGAGCTGTCCATGGCCCACCCAACAGTAAATTGTAGGCTGACATCGGATTCGGTTGAAAATAGAGCGCATTCGCCAATGACCCCACAACGAGCACAGCAAACCATAGAAACGGCCGTTTTTGCCGATTAATCATCCAAATCCAGCCTAAACTACCAAGTAGAATTAAAACTGGAATCACAGGAAGCGCGTAACGATCAAACTTTTTGGCTGCTAGGGTAATCCCTCCAATAAATCCACAAACCCATAATAAAAACAGCACCGTCGGATTCTGCAAATCAAAGCCAATAGATGTCCATGATAAATTAGAAGCTCTGTGATGACCCCATTGAAACATAAGCCCAATTGAAAGAAACAACCCCAAAAATGGAAGCGGAGATAAGCGGAATGCTAGGCTAACCGGATAAAAAATCGGCCCATGATCAAAGTCAGTACCTCCAAGAAAAAATGTGGGCCGAAGCGCATCCCCAATATGTTGATTAGCATCCCCTTGAATTGCCTCTAAAACAGCAGAGAAGGATGACCACATTGCCGGTAAGGCAATATAAGATGTCAGGGCAAAGAAAAAACACCACGCTAACAAACTAAAACCCAACCAGCGTCTTATTTTAGAACGCGCCATCGTTTGGTCTATACATCCTTTCATTAACAAAACAAATATCGAAAGCGGGATCAGCAACAATGCAGGTGATTTGGTTAAGAGAGCCAGACTAGCACAAGCTGCGGAAACGGCCGTAAATCCCAAAGACTGTTTAATATCTTCAGCTTCTTTGATTGCGATTGCTAGGGTTAACAGCGCCAAGACAGAGAACAATGTCATGGTGGCATCGACATGAAGTAAACCAGAAAGCCCTGCGACAAAGGGATCAACGGCAAGAAAAACGGCCGTTAGCAATCCAACCTCAAAGGTATAAAGCCGCCAAACAAGCCTAAATATTGCTAGGAGCCCAATCCCATTCAAAAAGATGATGCTCAACCGTCCGGCCGTTAAAAAAACCGCCAGCTCCTGAAGAGCAAGCATATTTGTGGGTGTCAGCCAAGCAACTTGGGTGATCCATTCGTAGCTTGTTTGTACGGATGGCTGAACGAGCTTTTGAATATAAATTGCAAAACTGCCGATCCACGTGATGGTCACACCAGGATGACCGGTCGTGATAGTATCTGCCCAACGGGCGTCTTGAAGCGCTTCACTAAATTGAATGGAGCGATAGACCCAAATCAGTTCATCGGGTGTGATATAGCGATTTATCGCGCTTAATCGGGAGAAGATTGACAAAAAAAACAGCACGCCATAAACAAGAAACGGCCGTGACTGCAAACTTTTTATATCGTACATAAAGAGTATCTATTTCGAAACCATATCGGCTTTTTCAACCGGTAAATTACTCTGGTTCGACATAATGATAACGTAACGCTCATATTTCGCGTACAAACATATGAACTTCATATGAACTTTATTAACAGGAGTATTGTTATATTGCTATTAAAGGCAAACTCAGTATAATCATCGAAATGCTGAAGGTCACGGATTACGTTCAAATTTATATCTAGTCGGAACACTAATTTTTGGCCAGTCGTCTCCTCTACTTTCTCTGAAAGAGAAGGAGGTAATTCAGCATAGTGAGGAAAGAAGAATTGATCAATAAAACAGCTGAATCAGATGGGAGTACAACAGGACATCCAATGGATTTCTTGTTAACGGAGGAGCTTAATCTACCAGCCGTAGGGGAAACCCGAACTGGCATTGTGATTGAAAGACGAGGTAATGAAGTACTCGTTGACATCGGAGCTAAGTCTGAAGGCATCATTCCAAATGATGAAATCCAAATGCTCGACGATGAGAGTATGGAACTTTTTGCCGTTGGGAACTCAGTTGACGTTTATATCGTTAACTTAGAAGACCGACACGGAAACGTAGTTGTTTCTTATACAAAAGCTGCTGCGGCCCGTGATTGGGAAATGGCAGAAAAAGTACGTGACTCTAAAGAAATTTTAGAAACCGTCGTTATTGGTAAAAACAAAGGCGGCTTGCTTGCAAAAGTTGGTTTGTTACGTGGGTTTATTCCTACCTCCCAACTCATTGTTCCAAGTGGACATGGCAAGAAAAACATCAACGATGAAATTTTTATTAAAATTATCGAAGTTGATGCTAAAAAGAATCGTTTGATTCTCTCTGAAAAAGCAGCCGTTCAAGAACGTAAACAATCACAACGCAAAGAATTACTCCAAACATTGTCAATTGGTGATGAATTTGAAGGTAAAGTAATTAACCTTGCTGACTTTGGGGCATTCGTTGACCTAGGCAGCATTGAAGGTCTTGTTCACTTGTCTGAAATCTCTTGGAAGAGAATTTCTCATCCAAAAGAAATTTTGAAAGTTGGCGATACTGTTAAAGTTTCTGTCCTTAAAGTTGATCAAGAAAAAGAACGTTTAGCTCTTTCAATTAAACAACTTCAACCAGATCCTTGGTCTAGCATTGTATCTGAATACAAGATTGGTCAATTACTTGAAGTAGAGATCACTAAAATCACAAAATATGGAGCCTTTGCTCGTATTAACTCGGATTATGGATTGGAAGGATTAATTCATATTTCTGAAATTTCAGAAGACCATATTGAACATCCTGGCGAAGCTTTAAAAGTTTCCGAAAAAGTTGCTGTTCGTATCATCCGCATCGATTTAGAACAGCGCCAAATCGGGTTAAGCATGAAGCAAGTCAACTCTTCCAAGTTTGTTGATGCTGACATGGAAATGTTAACTTCCCTTCAAGATTAATTAAACCTTTAAATTGTTCGCCACTAATATTTTGATTGAGCATCAAATCTTTGTAGCCTTCTAAACTATTGAAGCCTTGATGCTCTTTCCGAATAAATAGAGGTGAAAACCTGTGAATTCAAAAAACTGGGAACGCTTTACACAACGTGCTCGACGTGTTTTAAGCTTAGCGCAAGAAGAAGCTGAACGCTTAAACCACAACTATATTGGTAGTGAACATGTTTTGATCGGCCTCCTTCGCGAAGAAGGTGGTGTTGCAGGACGTGTGCTTCGTGAACTTGGCCTAGATGCCGCGCGCGTACAAGCTATGGTTGAGCGCCTTTCTGGCGGCCCAGGAACACGCACCCCATTTACTAAAATTGAATTGTCCCCAAGCACAAAACGCGTCTTAGAGCTTGCTGTTGAAGAAGCACGACGTATGGGACAACATTACATCAGCACTGAGCATCTTTTATTGGGATTAGCCCGACAAAATGAAGGCTTGGCAATTGATGTTTTACGCAAATTTGGAATCAGTGCAGATCAAATCCGCCGCCAAACGCGTAGAATGCTCAAAGAAAATCCTGTCACCACAACTGAAAGCAGTTCAACATCACGCCGGCAATCAAACAAGAAAGAGAAAAGTAAGACGCCTATGGTGGACCAATTGGCCACTGACCTTACTGCTCTTGCTGAAGAGACCAAACTTGATCCAGTGATTGGTCGTCAGACAGAAATTGAACGAGTAATTCAAATTTTGGCTCGACGAACCAAAAATAATCCAGCTCTTATTGGTGAGCCTGGTGTTGGTAAAACCGCCATCATTGAAGGGTTAGCCCAACGCATTATTGAGGGGCGTGTTCCCGAAATTTTACATAATAAGCGTGTTTTACAGCTTGATGTAGGTAGCTTAGTTGCTGGAACAATGTATCGCGGTCAGTTTGAAGAACGTCTCAAACGCGTAATTGAAGAATTGAAATCAAGCGATGCCATTCTCTTTATTGACGAAGTCCATATGCTCGTTGGCGCTGGTTCAGCAGGTAGCTCAGTAGATGCTGCAAATATCTTAAAGCCGGCATTGGCTCGAGGTGAGCTCCAAACTATCGGTGCTACTACCCTTGAAGAGTATCGCAAATATATTGAAAGTGATGCCGCCTTGGAACGTCGTTTCCAACCCATTCATGTTGATGAACCTTCTCCTGAAGAAGCGATTCAAATTTTGAAAGGGATCAAAGGGGCATACGAAAAACATCACAATCTGTTTATTACGGATGAAGCAATTGAAGCGGCCGTTAATTTGTCAACTCGCTATGTGACAGACCGTTTCTTGCCTGATAAGGCAATTGACCTCATCGATGAAAGTTCATCACGTGTACGCATGTACCGTGCCCCCCAACCTGCCGATATGCGCGAGGCTTATGATAAGCTCCGTGATATCCGTGAAGAACGTGACAAAGCACTCGAAGGTGGCGAATATAGTCAAGCTGATGAGCTTCGCGAACAAGAAGAAGACGTTCAACGACAATTAGACCAATTACGCGCTGGGGATTCTGAAGGAGAACCAAGCATTAGCGTTACGGTTGAAGACATTGCAGAAGTTCTGTCAATGTGGACGGGTATTCCCATTTATCAATTTACGCAAGAAGAGTCTGAAAGACTTCTTCAAATGGAAGAAGAGCTCCGTAAAAGCATTGTTGGACAAGAAGAAGCGATTCAAGCCATTTCAAAAGCGGTGCGTCGCGCTCGAGCAGGTCTTAAAGATCCAAAACGTCCGATTGGTTCATTCATTTTCCTTGGCCCTACAGGTGTCGGTAAAACGGAATTAACCAAGTCGTTAGCCAACTTCATGTTTGGAAGTGAAGATTCACTCGTTCAGCTTGATATGTCTGAATTCATGGATCGACACAACGTGGCCCGTTTGGTTGGCTCTCCTCCAGGGTACGTTGGATATGAAGATGCAGGGCAATTGACAGAAGCTGTTCGTAGACGGCCGTATTCGATCGTAGTCTTTGACGAAATCGAAAAGGCTCACCCTGAAACCTTCAACATTCTGCTTCAAATCATGGAAGAAGGTCATTTGTCTGATGCAAAAGGGCAAAAAGTAAACTTCCAAAATGCAATGATCATTCTGACATCAAATGTGGGTGCAGACACCATTCGTCGTGGTCCTAATTTAGGGTTCGCATTCCAACGAGATGAATCAGTAACCGAAGCTGAAGAATATGCCGAAATGCGCAAGAAATTAATGGATGAGTTGAAACGTCAATTCCGTCCAGAATTTATCAATCGCGTTGATAGCATTATTGTCTTCAAGCAGCTATCAAAAGAGGATATCCGTCAAATCGTTGACATCATTCTCGCAGAAGTTAATGAACGACTTGCTGACCATGAATTCTCAATCTCCGCGACGGACGCTGCGAAAGATTGGCTGGGCGAAAATGGATATGATGCAGAGTTTGGGGCTCGTCCTCTTCGTCGCTTGATTCAAACTGAAATCGAAGATCGCCTTTCTGATTCCGTATTGGCTGGCAAATTCAAAGCTGGGCAAACGGTCATCATCGACCTCAACGAAGAAGGTGAAATTACTTTACTCAGTGAGGATTCAGTTTCAGAAGAAGCATTACCTACGGGTTAAAGTTAGCAACAATAATAGATAACAAAAAAGCTCACTGAACAGTGAGCTTTTTTTATTTTTGAATTTAGAGTGGTCGATTATTCTGAATCTGTTTCGATTACACAAGGTGGAATATAAATTGCATCACCTACTTTAATCAAATCAAAGTCATAATGTCGGTTTGCATCCGCAATTGCCTTAACTGTCACACTATACTTTGATGCAAGATTTCCCAGCGTATCTCCAGGTTCTACAACATGAATTGATCGTGTTGGTACAACATGAATGTGACCTAAATGCTCACGATCAGGAAGGGGCATTGCTGTTGGTATGGGTGTAGCAGTTGGGACCGGTGTATTTTCAACTCGCGGCACATCGGGTTCTTGGACAAT
>JANQSK010000565.1 GCA_028284105.1 Anaerolineae bacterium | reverse complement strand
AAGCGTCTGGCGCATCATGGATTTTTGATGAATTCGCAGAGGGTCTTAATGCGGTGGCCGCGCCTATCTATGATGCAAATGATGAGCTTATTGCGGCGCTTTGCCTTTATGCCCCCTCTTTCCGCTTTCCAAAGCCAGGCAAGCATGAAGAAGTTCTCACCCTCATTAAGCACAAAGCCGATGAGTTATCGACCCATTTGAAAATAAAAGGTTTCCCACATGATTCGACAAATCGTAGATGACGTTTATCAAATTGGTATCAGCGTGCCTGGCAAAGAAGGGCATGAAGCGGTGCGTGTCTATGTCATTCTCAATGATGGCCATCCCATCCTCATCGACTGCGGTTCACATCTTTATCGCCCCCAATTTATGCAGGAGATGGAAGAGGTGCTAGACGGGGCCACACCCGAATATATTTTCCTAACCCATTCTGAGCTTCCTCATGCGGGCAATATCAAATCAGTGGCTGAAAAATGGCCTGGTATCAAGGTGATTGTCTCGAATGTCTTGTTAGCCTACATTGAAATTTTGCCCGTGCTGCCTCTCAGTCAAATAACGGCCGTTATTCCCGGCACCCAATTGGAGGTAAACGGCCGTATGCTCGAATTCGTGGATGCCTTACTCAAAGATCAACCCGGCTCTCAATGGATTTACGACAGTAAAACGGGCACGCTTTTTACAGGGGACGGCTTTGGTTACTTCCAAGATGAATCTCTTATCGATCAATTTAGCGACGAAATCGACGGTGGTATTCGTGAAGACCAGTTCCAAGCCTACCATTACCACGCCTTTCGTTTCCTCCGCTGGGTCATCCCAGAACGGCTAGGAGCCGATCTCGACACGATGTTTTCTCGTCGCCCAGTCAATGTGATTGCCCCCATCCACGGCAGCGCCATCCGGCATGACATCACAACCCATAAAAATCGACTGAAGAGTGCATTAGCGAATGTGCGGTCTCAGTATGCTTAAAAGGGATCAGGGATCGGGGGCTAGGGATCAGCACTAATCCCTGATCTCCAATCCCTAATCCCCAAAAAAGGACTTTCCCATGATAAACACACCCGCAAAACTGTTTGGAGAAGGGTTAGAACGGGTCGCAGTGCGGCCAATCACAGAAAATATTTGGTGGATTACCCACTGCTTAGGTGATCTAGCCGCTGAGTTTTATGCAGACTACTTTGCTGTATTGCCCAATGCGGAAGAGTATGCTGGCAAGCGGGTTGTTGATTACCCCTTTTCAGCCTTTTTAATCGTTGATGAGAAGTCGATGCTCATTGACACGGTTGGGCCAAAACAGCAGGATGCCATGATGGAAGCCTTGGCCTATATGCTGGGCGATAAAACGCTCGATTACATTTGGATTAGCCACATCGAACTGCCACACGCTGGGAATGCGGCAGTTATCAAGCGCCGATATCCTGAAGCAAAACTCGTCACCTTAGCTGGCGGCGATCATTATGAACTGCATGCCTTAGATAAAGCGATTCAGGTCGCGCCAGGTGATGTCATGACCTTAGGCAGGCATGAAGTCGAAATGGTGGATGCCCTCTTTGTCGATCACGGACTGTCTCAATGGTGCTTCGAACGCACGACAGGATTGATGTTCACGGCCGATTGGGCACACAATTTGCACGAGCCTGCCTGCAATGAATGCTTTATGTTTTTGGATGAGATGCTGGCTGGACAATACACACACGATCTTTTTGTGGATGATGTTAAAGTCAACGCTTGGTATCAGTTCCCGTGGCTAGCATGGGCGGATGAAGATGAGATTGTAACGGCCGTTGATCGCTTCTTCGAGCAGTATGATGTCAAGATATTAGCGCCGAGTCATGGCAACATCATTCGTTCAGACTTCAAACAGTATATCCCCATGATCAAAGAGGGAATGCGTCGAGCTGTGCAGATGCCATTCTCAAACCATCTTTAAAACAAGTAGAGTGGTTCAGGAAAATTAGACCACTCTACTTCTCCTTCCTTTTTCGTCATCTCCTCATCCTTTGCGTTAAAATGATGGCACTATGAATCAAAATTGCTGGCAAATCCAAGATGAAACTGGGTTTTTGATGAACCCAGACCCCATTTCTGACTTAACAAAAGTAGACATCCCGCTTAAAACAGACACTATAGCGCAACTGCAATCTGTTGCTGAGAACATTCCACCATTGATACATTCGCACCAACTGCGAGAGACACTACTTGCTTTGCCAGTAGTTGATATGGCTCCCCTAAAAAACTGTGACGACTTCCGCATTGTCGAGCGGTTTTTCCAAATTTATGCTCATTTTGCCAATGGGTTTATTTGGTGCGAACAGGATGATCCCTTAACTTACCTCCCGCCTCCTGTTGCAATTCCTTTTGTTCAGTTAGGTCATTTGGTTGAGCGTCCCCCCATTGTCCCTTATGCCACAACAGCCTTGAGCAATTACCAAAAAATCGACCCTCAGGGGAAGATCGAAGCGGACAATTTACGCGTGGTTCAAAAGATGATCGATATCCCTGATGAATCTTGGTTTCATCTGATCCACGTTGAGATTGAAGCACATGCGGCTAACTCAATAGCCCAAATCAGACCACTTGCTAAGGCAATTCTTCAAAATGAGACCCAACGTGTTGAAGAAGGTCTCACCATCATAGCCAGCACATTTGATGCGATGATGGCTACGTTTAAACGCATGCCAGAAAAATGTAGCCCCAATCGATACTTTCATACATTACGGCCGTATCTGTTTGGCTTCAATGACATTGTGTATGAAGGGGTCGCAGAATTTGAAGGCAACCCTCAAACCTTACATGGAGAAACAGGCGCCCAAAGCAGTATCATTCCAGCCCTTAAAGCATTTTTAGGATTACAGCATTCACACGGGGGATTAACTGAATATCTAGAAATTATGAAGCGATACATGCCCAAGCCCCATCGAGAATTCCTTGCTGAGATTGATTCCCAACAGCTGCGTCAATATGTCATAGACCAGCAAAATCCGAATCTCACAGAGGTTTATAATCTTTGCCTCGAAAAAATGGTGGCTTTCCGCTCTCAACATTTGCACTTTGCCAATGCGTATATTGCGTCAAAAGTGGAAAATCCAAAAGGGACTGGCGGCACTGACTTTATGCACTGGCTCACCAAATTGCGGGACGAAACGGCCGTTCAGCTTTTATAATCAGGATATCCATTCCCACGCCCTAACCACTAGCCGGAAGCCACACCTCAAATGTTGTGCCTTGTCCCAACTGAGAACTGACACTAATTCGACCTTTATGGGCATCCACAATCGATTTTGCGATGGCGAGACCTAAACCAGACTGCCCTTTACTACGATGGCGAGACGTATCAGCACGGTAAAATCGTTCAAACACATTCGGTAAATCTTCAGCCGGAATCCCTTCACCCGTATCCGAAACGGCAAACAAAACACCGGTCTTTTCTTGGCGTGCATCAAGACTGATTTTGCCTGCTTCGGGCGTGTGTCGCAGCGCATTACTCACTAAATTATTGAACACCTGCGACATCCGTTCAACGTCAACGTCAACCGGGGGCAAATCGGCCGTGGCCTTAAGTTCCAACTGGACTGATTGCTCTTCAGCTTTTTGGAAATGCGTGAGTGCCGCACGTTCAAGAAGTGCCTTAGGATTTACGGCACGAGGATGTAATTGTAGTTCACCTGTATCCGCTAAAGAAATGGTCCGCAAATCATTGAGCAGATGTTGGAGATGATGGACTTGCGCATTCATCGCCCGATACATTTCTGGGTTGCCTTCTAATTTGCCTTCGTTGAGCGCCTCAGTATAGCCAGCAATAACGCTAAGCGGCGTACGCAAATCATGAGCAATATCAGCAGTCATCTGTTCACGAAGCTGATTAGAGCGCTCTAAATCAATGCTCATTTTGTTGAAGGCTTTGGTTAAATCTCCAATCTCATCGGTGGTAGTTACAGGAACTTGCACACCAAGCTCCCCATCAGCCAGCTTGTGCGAGGCCTGCGTTAATGATGAGATAGGTTTGAGTAGATGGCGCGAGATACCAAGCCCGACAAGCAATGCGACAACGGTGCCGCTCCCAAAACCCCACAGCAATCCTTCGTATACATTATTTTCAAACCGACCTTCGGGCGTATTCGGTAAAAAGCGACGGCCGTTTCTAGGACGATTATTGTTTTGCCCACGCCCCTGCCCATTACCTGGCTCCCCCTCAGGTCGAGGAGGGGGCTGTCCAGCTGCGGCAGCTTCACGTCGCTCTTCGATCAGTTCCTGATTGTTGTTCACAAAGTTAATAAATCCTTGAATTGTCTGGTAGCGAACAATGGCTCCACCGGCCAGCGTAGCAAGCAATGTGATCAACACAAATGAGATGGTTAGTTTGATACTCAATGAACGGAACATGATTTAAATTTTTCCAGGCTTTACAAAACGATAGCCAAAACCATAAACCGTCTCAATCCAGTATGGATTACTTGGATCGGCTTCAAGCTTTTGACGCAGGCGGCGAATATGGACGTCAACATTGCGCTCATATCCTTCTGTGGCAATGTCATAGGAATCATCTAACAGTTCAAGTCGTGAAAAGACACGTCCAGCGCTGCGCATCAATGTCAACAAAATATGGTATTCAGATGGGGTCAATTCGATTGGTTTGCCGTCTACTGTAGCTCGCCGGGCTGCCATATCAAGAATGACATCACCAACCTCAACCGTTTCGTTTGTGGCGGGTGAACTCCCAATTCGGCGAAGCAGTGATCGCACTCGGGCTGTTAATTCTCGTGGACTAAACGGCTTAGTGACGTAATCATCTGCTCCGAGCTCTAATCCCAGCACCATGTCCGTTTCCTCAATTTTAGCGGTGAGCATAATGATGGGTGTGTCGGACTCTTTCTGATAGGCGCGTACAAACTCATAGCCGTCCATCTCTGGCATCATCAAATCAAGAATGATGAGATTGGGTTTTTCTTGTTGAGCTACATCAAGCCCATGACGGCCGTTTACGGCCGTTGCGACTCGATAGCCCTCTTGTGTCAAATAAGAAGACACCATGTCTCGGATATCTTTTTCATCATCAATGACTAGAATTGTTTGTGCCATTAGAAAGTCCTTTGAGCAAAAAGCAGTTAATGGTTATTAGTATACCAATTACTAATAACCATTAACTTAAGCAATATTATGGAGGAAACTGTTTTTCTTAGGCGTTTTGTCCTGGCGCAAATGCGTTACCATTTCCGTCGCCTTGGAATCCATTACCACCGCGTGGGCCGTTCCCATTTCGTGGGCCATTGCCACCACCGTGACGACCACCGCGACCATCCCGACCGTCACGGCCGTTTAAGAGTCGTTCAGCTTGTTCTTCAGTCAAGGTGCCGTCTTCAACCGCTTCATTAACGATTGATTCCATCACAGCTTGTGCATTTTCAGAAACCTCTTCTTGGGTCAAGCCAAGGTCTGACAAAAGGTCTTCGTAGCTTGTGGTTGCGTCACGAGCTGCATCCAAATCAGCGACGCTAATTCCCAATGCTTCTGCAAAAACAGCATCTTTATCAATCGAAGCGCGGAATTCTTGGACTGCTTCAAAAGCGGCGGCTTCTTCTTCGGTGATGCGACCCGCTTCAATCATGGCCTCAATGCGATCTGCCATCAAAGATTCTTTGGCAGCGTCCAAATCTGCAACGCTTACACCCAATGCATCGGCTAAGAATTCAGATTGGTCGTAGATGCCACGGTAATATTGGCCGTGACCCAAGCGCAATTTGCCACCATCTTCAATCAAAGCATCAGCTTCATCTGAGGTAATCCAACCATCAGCAGCAGCTTGTTCAATCATGGCGACTTTGGCAGCGTCGCCTGCCGCTTCAAGCTCTTCAACGGTTACACCGAGTGCTTCAGC
>JANQSK010000549.1 GCA_028284105.1 Anaerolineae bacterium | reverse complement strand
CACCGCGCTTACTATCCCCCAAGTTATCCATCAGTTGAGTCGATACAGATTCAATACGAAGCGATGGCAATGAAATATTAAGCCCTAAATGACCAAATTGTTCACCGATCTTTTCAGTTAGCTCTAAAACGTGAACGTAATCACTTGATGAAAGGGAAAGCAAGGCGATTTCTTCGTAACCTGTACTTTCTAAAATCTTTTCCATTGCATCAAGCACTTCCTGAACAGGGCGTTCGCGCACAGGACGGGTCACCATGCCAGCATGACAAAAGCGACATCCTCGTGTACAGCCACGCATTATTTCAATCGGCGCTCGATTATGAACTGTTTCGATAAATGGAATAATAAAATCTGTCACCGGAGGAGGCATGACAGGGACGATTGTCTTCATGACTTTTTGAGGCGCTTCCGGCATATTCGGTACAATTTCTCGAATGCCACCATCGTCATGATAAGCCACATCATAAAAACGTGGTACGTAACATCCCTCAATTTGGGCAATATAACGAAGCTGTGTTTCACGATCTAAATGGGCAGCGGCTCGCATAATGCCAACCATTTTTAAAATGGCTTCTTCACCTTCGCCGATGACAAAGACATCAATAAATGGCGCCATCGGTTCAGGGTTATAGCAAGAATGCCCCCCTGCAATGACAAGCGGATAGCTGGCATCACGTTCTTCTGACCGAATTGGCATTCCCGCGAGGTCAATAAGATTTAAGGCATTTGTATAAAGCTGCTCATAAGGCAGGCTAATTGCCAAAAGATCGAACTCGCGAACAGCATGCTTCGTTTCAAGCGAGAATAGAGGAATCTCTCTCTCTCGCATGATTTCTTCCATATCTGTCCAAGGGGAATAAACGCGCTCTGCAAGTAGGTTTTTATGCTTGTTGATGATGTCATACATAATCATCAACCCCAAATTGGACATTCCCAAATCATAAATATCTGGAAAGGCGAGGGCGACTTTAAAATCAACCTCATCCCAGTTCTTGACAACTTCGTTGTATTCGCCACCCGTGTAGCGTCCGGGCTTTGCAACGCGCGGGAGAATCCTCTCGAGCGTGTTTTGTATTTCTGTGTGTGTCATCATAAGACTAATTTTAGCGATAATTTGACGGAATTCCAACTCGACGTTACATTGTTAGATGTGAGTTTGCGACCTTATCGACTAATCTCTACCCCAGCAGACTGGAATGAATGCTTAAAGCATCTTCAATCAGCGTCACAATTGGCGATTGACCTCGAAGCCAATAGTATGCACGCCTATCGTGAGCAAGTGTGCCTCATTCAAATTTCAACGGAAAGCAGTGACTATATTATCGATCCGCTGATTGATGCAGATTGGGAACCTTTGGGTGAAATTATTGAGAATCCTGATGTCGAGAAGGTTTTTCATGCTGCTGAATACGATCTGATTTTGCTCAAGCGCCAATTTGGCTGGCAAATTCAAAATTTATTTGACACGATGTGGGCCGCTCGCATTTTAGGATATGAACGATGTGGGTTAGCAAGCTTATTGGATATTTTCTACGACATCAAACTAGACAAACGGTATCAAAAATCAAACTGGTGCAAACGGCCGTTATCTCCTGAGCAGCTTATTTATGCTCAAAATGATACACACTATCTGCTTGATTTCCGAGATCGGTTATGGGCTGAGCTAGAAGAAGCGGGACGCGGTGCTGAAGCAATAGAAATATTTGCAGAGCAAACACACGTCAATCTCCCCAATATCGATTTTGACCCCAATGGTTTTTGGTCCATAACGGGCGCATTCGATTTACCATCTAAAAAGCAAACCATCCTCAAAGCCCTCTACATCTTTAGAGATAAACAAGCCAAGCGCAGAGATCAACCCCACTTTAAGGTCTTTAACGACCGAACGCTTTTTGAAATAGCTGATTTAGACCCTTACTCATTGGATGAGATGAGGCATGCACATGGAATGTCAGGGGGACAACTGAAGCGGTATGGTTCCCGTTTACTCTCGATTATCGCCCAAGCGCGAAAGCAACCACCACCTCCTCCCCGCAAAAAGAAGAAACGGCCGTCTGACGATGTCGTAGAACGTTACGACAAACTTCACAATTGGCGTAAAATAAAGGCACAGGCACGCGGTGTCGAATCAGACGTTATTATCAGCCGTGATGCATTATGGTCAATCGCTCGGGAAAATCCAAAGTCAGATGATCAGCTTGCCAAAATCCCCTTTGTTGGTCAATGGCGTGCAGACCGATATGGTTCTGAAATCATTGAACTTATCGCTTAATCTCTTCAACCCTTCCAACGATTGACACCCATTTGAATATTGCTGAATATTCTCAGCGAAAGAGGAGAATCTTATGGATATCACTTTTCATGGCGCAGTAAGAGCAGTGACTGGCTCACAACATTTAATTTCTGTTAACGGCCGTAAAATTTTGCTCGACTGTGGACTTTA
>JANQSK010000547.1 GCA_028284105.1 Anaerolineae bacterium | reverse complement strand
TTGGAAGTCTCGGGTACGAGGGAGAGAAAAGTGGATAAGCTTGGTTAAGAATGCCCACATACGCTCGCCACGTAAGGTTACTTTCAATCCAATAATTCGACCTTCACGAAGCTTAAAATTAGCAATTGAGTTTTTAGCTTTCGTGCCAATTGGTTTTTGACCTGTAATGGCAGTCAAATCATTTGTTGCAAATTCAACGGCTTTGGCGTTGTCTAATGCTTCACCTAGACCGATGTTTACTACAACTTTTGTGATTTTGGGTACCTGCATGATGCTTTTGTATTCAAAATCTTTCATCAAAGCAGGAACCGCTTCAGTTTGATATTGTTCTTTAAGCGGTGTTAACACATTTACCTCCGGTCGAGTAGCAGATTAGCTGGTACTTACTTCCGCTAGTGGTAAGTACGTGGGCTATCTGGCTCACCATTTCTTGAGAATCAATATTTGGTTTAAAAAGCACCAAACCAAATGATTGACAATCTCTTAGTCAATGTCTTGCCCGCTTAACTTTGAAAAGCGAACACGACGCCCATCTTCGTCTCGACGAATGCCAATACGAGTTGGTTTATCTGTTTGAGGGCAAACAAGCATCACATTCGACGCACTAATTGGGGCTTCAAATTCAATAATGCCACCTTGTGCTTGTGAACGTCCACCGGTTGCACGGGGAGCCTGATGCTTTTTGACCATATTTACACCTGAAATCACGACCCGGTTTTTCCCTGGAATAACGCGTTGTACGGTTCCACGAACACCTTTGTAATTTCCGGCAATCACTTCAACGGTATCATCAACTTTAATACGCATTGTCGTTCTCCTATAACGCTTCTGGGGCTAAGGCCATAATACGGCCGTATCCCGCTTTACGAAGCTCACGAGCTACTGGACCAAATACGCGAGTTCCAACAGGATTTTGTGCGTTTGCATCCAGAATAACAGCTGCATTGTCATCAAACTTAATGTAGCTACCATCGTCTCGTTTGTACTCTTTTTTGGTGCGAACAATAACAGCTTTAACGACACTACCTTTTTTCAAGTTTGAATTAGGCATTGCTTTTTTCACTGTTGCTGTAATGACATCACCAACGCTACCATATCGACGCACAGATCCACCCATCACCTGGATGACAAGGAGTTCACGTGCACCGGAGTTGTCTGCCACTTTGACGCGGCTTTCTCGTTGAATCATCGTTACACCCTACCCTTATTTTGCGCGTTCCACAATTGAAACAAGGGCCCACCGTTTTGTACGGCTTAAAGGCATTGATTCAATAATTTGCACACGGTCTCCCTCACGACAGCTATTTTCTTCGTCATGAGCTTTGTATTTTTTAACTAAGCGCATAACCTTGCCATAGACAGGGTGACGCTTTGTTGTCGTAACTGAAACCGTGATCGTTTTATCCATTTTGTCACTCGTTACGACACCAACTAGACGTTTTCTTTGCTCTCTCATGATTCACCTAACCTGAAATCTCGTAACTTTTGACAGCAGAAACGGCCGCATTTTGGGCGCGTCCTTTCCGACCTCTTGCTTTTTTACCGTTCAAGTTAACAACGGCGCTGGCGATATCATCACCACTTTCGTTGACGAACTCAACAGACCAAGAGGCATCTTCATATACATAGCGTGCGCTTGCGTCCCAAGATTGTTCACTTAGGAAGCTAGCAAGCTCTGGAGTCTCAGAAACGGCCGTTTCAATCGCTTGACGGCGATTATTCAAAACTGTTTCTAATTGAGCAATTTCACGACGTACGTGACGCAAACGAGAATAATCCTCAAGACGCGCCGACGCTTGTTGAAAGCGAAGGTTGAATAACTCTTCGCGGCTGTTCTCGAGCATCTCTTCCAATTTGTCATTGCTCATATCGCGTAATTCAACAATATTTGCCATTAGAATCGATCCTCCCGAGAAACAACCTGCGTTTTGATTCCTAGCTTATAGCCAGCTAAACGCAAACCTTCCTTCGCTTGATCACCTGGAACACCTGCAATTTCAAACAAAATGCGACCAGGTTTTACAACCGCGACCCAATGATCAACAGAGCCTTTACCTTTACCCATTCGGGTTTCAGCTGGTTTTGCTGTTACTGGTTTATCTGGGAAGATGCGAATCCAATACTTCCCACGACGGCGGTTATTACGCACAATAACACGACGAACGGTTTCAATTTGACGGCTTGTAATCCAGCCAGGTTCAAGTGCTTGCAAACCGTATTCGCCATTTTGGAGCTCAGTGCCCCCTTTTGCCATACCTTTCATACGCCCGCGGAATTGCTTGCGATATTTTACTTTCTTAGGCAATAACATAATTCAATCTCCGCTTGAATGAGTGACTAGCTTTTCGCTCATCACCAATCAATCCCTATTCGCTGTGATACACATCCAAGGCGGTTTCATTCTTTTGTGGAAGAATCTCGCCATTGTAGATCCACACTTTGACGCCGATGCGACCAAAGGTAGTGTGTGCTTCAGCAAATCCATAATCCATATCAGCACGAATGGTGTTTCGTGGTACACGGCCGTCCCAAAGTTTTTCTTTACGAGCCATATCAGACCCACCTAAACGACCGCTTACTTCAATGCGAATTCCTTGAGCGCCTTGGCGCATCGCTTGCATAATCGCACGTTTCATCGCACGGCTATGAGAAATACGACGTTCCAATTGACCCGCTACGTTGATAGCAACTAATTTCGCATCTGTATCAGGGGAAGTAATTTCTTCTACTTCCAAACGGATTGACTTGCCAGTAATCGCACGTAATTTTCCGCGAAGCTCTTTAACTGAAGCCCCTTTACGACCAATCACAATCCCTGGGCGGGCAGTATGAATCGTAACTTGAACTTGGTTCGGAAATCTTTCAATCTCTAATTGAGAAACCCCTGCTGATGGCAGCTCTTTACCAATGAGTTCACGAATTTTAATATCTTCATGTAATTGATTTGCATATTGGCCACCTTCGGCATACCAACGTGCATTCCAATCACGAATTGACTTTAATCTAAATCCTACCGGATGTACTTTACGTCCCAAAGCATACCTCCAATGTTTTACGAGTCCCCGTAATCAGACCCATCACGTTCAGCTAAGTTCACAGTGATGTGTGATGTACGACGAATAATCGGCCGAAAACGACCTCTACCAGCAAAACGCCCACCATAAGGGGCTTTCCGGCGACGGGAACCCTCATCAGCGAATATGCTACTTATATATAATTCATCAGCTTCAAGCCCATAGTTCTGCTCTGCGTTAGCAACAGCAGATTGAACCAGTTTATAGACAGGTTCGGCCGCTTTATGAGGCATGAAGCGAAGGATATTGAGTGCTTCTTGAGCATCTTTGCCGCGCACAACATCTACCACCAAACGAACTTTTTGGGGAGAGATTTGCACATGACGCACCTTTGCTTTGACTTCAAATGTATCAGCCATGATTAACGACCTCTTTTCTCCGCTTTTTGAATGTGTCCACGGAATGTCCGTGTTGGAGCAAATTCGCCAAGCTTATGACCCACCATCGTTTCCGTAATATAAATCGGAATGTGACGGCGCCCATCATAAACACCAATTGTGTGACCGACCATCTGTGGGAAGATGGTGCTAGCGCGCGACCAAGTACGAATGACTTGCTTGCTCTTGTCACTATTCATCTTTTCAACTTTCTTTAGCAATTTAGGATTTACGTATGGTCCTTTCTTTAATGAACGAGACATGCTAATCCACCTCCTTTATCAACGACGTTTCTTAGAACGACGACGAACGATCATCTGATTTGAAGACTTGTTTCGACGTGTACGAACACCTTGAGCAATTTGCCCCCAAGGCGTCTTGGGAGCGGCCATACCAATGGGTGACCGACCTTCACCACCGCCATGAGGGTGGTCATTTGGATTCATTGCAGAACCGCGAACGGTTGGGCGAATACCCATATGGCGCTTACGACCCGCTTTACCCAATTTAATATTGCCATGCTCAACATTGCCAACTTGACCAATCGTAGCCAAGCACTCTTTTGGCGCATATCGCTCTTCACCAGATGGCAACCGAAGTAGGACATACTTCGGATGATCCTTCGATAAGAGCTGAGCTGATGTACCTGCTGAGCGAACCATTTGAGCACCACGACCTACCTGTAACTCAATGTTATGAATCATTGTACCGGTAGGCATGTCACCCATTTCCATGGCGTTGCCTGGGCGAATTTCTGACTTCGCCCCACTCATGACAGGGTCACCAACTTTGAGACCAATTGGCGCGATAATGTAACGTTTCTCGCCATCGGCATAGTTCAACAGCGCAATACGGGCTGAGCGATTTGGGTCATACTCGATTGAAGCAACACGTGCTGGGATACCAAATTTATCCCGGCGTTTAAAATCGATCTCACGATAGCGTCTTTTATGACCACCACCACGATGACGAATTGTAATTTTGCCTCGGAAGTTACGACCTGCGCGCTTACGCATACCACGTGTTAAAGATGGCTCAGGCGAAGTTCTAGTGATCTCCTCAAAGGTCTGACCGCTCATGTCGCGACGACCCGGAGATGTCGGTTTGAATACTTTTATTGGCATTGTTTCCTCCAGGGACAGTGTGGAACGGCCGTTACTAGGAAAAGGAACAAACCCTTTTTGCCTTCCGACCTTACCCCTGCTACGAAATAAAGCTTTTGCTTTTAAAAATTACTAAACCCAGGGTTTTTACACCCTGGATTCTAAAGTACAAAATAAATTAGACGCCTTCAAATAAATCGATGCTATCGCCAGGTGCTAAAGTAACAACGGCTTTTTTCCAGCCTTGTTTACGAATTGCCATACGACGCAAACGGCGAGACCGTTTAGCCGGCATATTCATAACGCGTACTTTTTCAACACTGACTTCTGGCCAAGCAAGCTCAACCGCTTGCTTGATTTGCATTTTATTTGCGCGAGTATCAACAACGAACGCATATTGATTGAGTTCGTCAGCCATAAAGTTGCTTTTTTCAGTAACGACAGGCCGACGGATAATATTACGCCAATGCATCTGCATAATTATTCCTCCTCATTGGCAGCTTCAGCTGCATCGCCACCGAGGAAACTTGATACAGTTTCCAATGCGGATAATGGCATTACAATTTTGTCATAACCTAGCAGGTCACGAATGTTGAGGTAATTGGCATGTAAAGCTTTTACATCTACCAAATTACGGGCAGACTTTTCAACATTTTCATTACGTTCTGCTAATAAGACCAAAGCACTGTTCTCTGCGCCAGCTACAGTATCAATCACTGAAACCATTTCTTTTGTTTTTGGCTGAGCCATCGAGATATCATCAAGTACAACAATATCCCCATTTTCAGCTTTCACAGAGAGTGCTGAGCACAAAGCTGCGCGGCGCATTTTACGAGGCATACTCTTCGTATATTTACGAACTTGTGGGCCATGTGCAATACCACCACCAACAAAAATAGGAGCTCGTTTGCTACCATGACGCGCACGGCCGGTTCCTTTTTGACGGTAGATTTTAGCTGTAGAGCGATTAACTTCTGACCGCCCTTTTGCTTTATGGGTACCTGCACGGGCATTTGCCAACTGCCGTACCAACGCTTGGTGCATTAAATCACGATTAATATTTGCTTCAAAAACATTTGAGGGAAGTTCGACGGTGTTGACTTTCTTCCCAGACATATTTATTACGGGAACTTTCATTTCAGCCACCTCTACCCTTTCTTAACGGCCGTTTGGACTGTAACCAAACCGCCCTTTGCACCCGGAACAGCGCCTTTAATAGCAAGCAAGTTCTGTTCCGAATCAACTCGAACAATCTGCAAGTTCTGTGAGGTTTTACGGTCATTCCCCATTCGACCAGCCATCTTTTTACCTTTAAAAACATGACCTGTGCCTGAGGTTGCCCCAATCGAACCTGGAGCTCTCCATCGGTCTGACTGACCGTGTGTTTTCACACCGCCAGCAAAACCCCAGCGCTTCACACCACCAGCAAAACCACGACCTTTTGACTTGCCGATAACATCAACATAATCACCCACAGCAAATTGCTCAACAGTCACTTGCTGGCCAACTTCATATTCCGAAGAGTCTTCAACTCGAAACTCACGAAGAACGCGTACTGGGGGGATCCCTTTGTTTTCTTTCCGCTGCCGTTTTTTGCTTTTTGGCAAAAGGCCTAAGTGACCTTTTTGCCCTTTTGTTAAACGACTTTCTTTGGTTTCATTAAAACCAATTTGGACTGCATTGTATCCATCTGTATCAACGCTTTTAACCTGTGTTACAAAACACGGTCCAGCTTGAACAATGGTTACTGGGGTAGCAACACCATTCTCATCAAAGACTTGTGTCATCCCCAATTTAATGCCTAGTATACTTTTCACAAATGCCTCCTGGGACTGTCAACCTCTCGTATCATGCTCAGCAAAATACAGTAAGACCAAATCATTGGCCTTGCTAGGCGTTTAGTTGCATCATCCCATCAATCAAAAAATTAAATTGAAATTTCGATATCAACACCGGCAGGCAAATTCAATCGCATCAATGTATCAATCGTTTTCGTATCCGGATTAATTACGTCAATCAAACGCTTGTGCGTCCGAATTTCAAAATGTTCGTGTGAATCTTTATCAATAAATGTACTGCGACGTACTGTGAACCGTTCAATACGAGTAGGTAAAGGTACTGGACCAATTACTCGAGCACCGGTACGTTCTGCTGTCCCTACAATCCGTTTAGCTGATTGATCGAGCACACGATGATCATAGGCTTTTAAACGAATACGGATTTTTTGTTTTGCCATGTTCTGCCTCTGCCTTACAAATGAAGAGGCTCTAACTGAGCGTAGAGCCTCTTTTAATAAACTTATCCCTATTCAATTTTGGTAATAACACCAGCACCAACGGTGAGACCCCCTTCGCGAATCGCGAAACGGCCACCTTCTTCAAGGGCAACTGGTTGGATTAACTCAACATGAAGGTTC
>JANQSK010000518.1 GCA_028284105.1 Anaerolineae bacterium | reverse complement strand
CAAATGTTTAACCGCTTGCCCGACGCGTATTGCCTCGTATGAAGTTGCGCCACAGTTCCAATCGCAATACAGAATTGGACCATCACCGATGGCGGCGCGAACGGCCGTTATTCGCTGCACATCCGTTTGCCAATCGCCTGTTGCCCCGATCTTTGCTTGAAATTGTCTGATGCCTTGCGCATATGCTTTTTTAGCAATGTCCGCCATCGCTTCCGGATCAATGCAGGTAATGGAGTGATAAAGCGGTGCCGCTTCCATTTTTCGACCACCGAGCAGTTGGTATAGTGGTAAATTTGCAGCTTTGCCCATCAAGTCCCAAAGTGCCATATCCAAGGCTGATTTAGCATATGGATGGCCAATCAAATAGGCATCTACTTTTGCCATAATCGCTTCTGGGCCAATCGCTTCTGAGCCTATCAAAATGGGAGCAACCTCTTGAATTGCGGGTGCGACCCCTTTAGCATAAGCCGGTAAGTAATGAGGGATAGGGCAAACTTCCCCCCAGCCGCTGAGACCGCTGTCTGTGATTACTTCAAGCACGATTGATTCAATGGTGTCAAAACATTTTCCATCCGCCATGTTGTAGGTTTCATGACTGGTTAATGCTACTGAATAGGCCTTTATTTCTGTGATTTTCATAATGATTTTCTACTTTTATAATTGGTAAACAGCAACGGCCGTTCCAAGTGATTCAAAATCTGGTTCAACTCCCAAGCCAGGAGCATCAGACACATAAAGTTTGCCATCTTTGGTTGGTGGCCCTGGTTTGCCTGTCGATGCTGTGTTGTAATGATGCAGATCTGTTGAATTGATCAACATCTCTTTTGGTGTTGAAGCGGCTAAATGGGCAACGGCAGCAGTTGTAATTTCACCACCCCACGTATCCTCAGAAACGACAGGAATACCGTGATCAATAAAGTAATCTCGCATCCGCCTTGTTTTAGAGAGTCCCCCTTGCTTAGAAATTTTTAGGCAAATAATTTCTGCCGCGCGATCATTCACGACACGTTGGGCTGTTTTAAAATCGGTGATGCACTCATCAAGCTTCATCGGTAAGTCAACTCGACGTCTTACTTGAAGGCATTCATCATATGTATGACATGGTTGCTCCATGATGTAGTCAAGATGACGCGTTGCTCGGGCAACACGTAAGGCTTGATCAACACGCCACCCTTGATTCGCATCGGCAAATGCTAGCTCACCTGGTTTCAGCAACGGCACTGTGGCTTTGATTCGTTCAATATCTGTGGCCCAATTTTCACCCACCTTGATTTGAAAATGTCGATACCCTTTTTCACGAAGACGATCCATATCTTTTGCCATTGCTTCAGGTTCGTTTTGGGGTGCCACGCGATACATGGGCGCCCCATCTGTTTGCTTGCCACCTAAAAGCATCCAAACGGGTTGTTCAACAGCCTTGCCTAAAATATCCCAACACGCTGCATCAAATGGCGCTTTGGCGTAACCGTGCCCTTGGAGTGTGTGATCCATCATGCGCTCAATTTTGCCGATTTGGCGTGGGTCTTGACCGAGTAATGATTTGGCAAGTAGCGGTGCAACGGCCGTTACCCCTTCAGAGTTTGCTACCATATAATTTTCACCACATGGGCAGAACTCACCGCAGCCACTAATACCTGCATTTGTTTCAATAACAACCACAGAGGATTGTGCTATCGAAATGGCGTTACCAGCCCCCCAGCGATATTCACCATCAACATAGGGGAGTGCTTTTTTGTAGACGGAGATTTTTGTGATTTTCATTTGAGCACCCTTTTTTGACCACATTTGAAATACATCCGTTAAGCATGTTGAGGTCATTTTGATGTATTCATTATTATTGATAGAGGATTCTGTATGATTGACAGAAACTTTTCTAAAAAAGATATCTTGCAAAGGCTGTCAATTACCGAGTAAATCACAATAATTGAAGCTCATTTATTTTTGAAAGCTTTTTGTAATTTAGATGAAACTGTAACAAAAACTTTTACAAATCCCTTAGATGGCAAGACCGATATTGGGGAATATGTGTTGTGCTTTTTGGCTGGCAATTTGCAACGTTTTGGAAGTCGTTGCGTAGAAGGGAGTACTTATTAAAATCATGCAGGTTAATTATTAAGTGAAACGAAGTTCCTGTTTTGAATAAAATGACAGCTTTGAATATCGTTTCCTCGAGGTTCCGAAGCTTTTGCTAACATGTTTTCATTTTAGAAACTTCGGAACACTTAACCTTAAATTTGTGAGGTAGTTATGCAAAAGAAATTTAGTAAGCTGCTTTATGAACCACTCGTTTGGCGAGGAGATGGTTTTTTTACAACCGCCACAACGCTCTATTACGGTGAAGAGCCTATCGCCCATTTTCGTCAGGAAAGCGGCATTTTTAAACAAGATGCATCCATTTATTTGACTGGTGCAGAGGAGCCACTTTTTATTTTGCGACCAAAAGGCGTGTTTAATATGCGCGTTGAAGCAGAAAGTAATGAAATTGATTTTGAACCCGCCAAAATCAAACCCCACACTTGGGGTGGCGGAATAAAAGTTGATTTTGTTAGTGGCAATTCATATGTTTGGAAACATACCGATTTTTGGAACAACAAATGGTTGCTCACCACTGAGGATGGTTTCAAAATTGCAAAGATAGAATTGGGTAAGTGGGGGACAACTGGAACCATTACGGTTGTCTCTGATGACCCTCCACCAGCAGAGCTTAATCTACTTATTTTTGCGGGATGGGCGCAATACATCTTTGAAATGCAAAATACAGCGGTTGCCTAATTTAAAACCAAAAAGTAACAGTTGAATGAGACCGTATCAGTTTGAAACTGATGCGGTCTTTTTGTTTCAGTCAGAATGTTGATTATGATTAGGTATTGCAAAGCGAGGAGGATGTCGATGCAATTTCATACAATCTCAAATGAATTACGAGTAGAGCGACTTGCCCCACCCAAAGGCAAGATACAAATGGTGTTGGATACGGATACGTATAATGAAATTGATGATCAATTTGCTGTTGTTCATGCGTTGCTTTCTCCAGAGCAGCTTGATGTTTTAGCTATTTATGCAGCACCCTTCTTCAATGACCGTTCATCTGGACCGGGTGATGGAATGGAGAAGAGTTTTGATGAAATTGAGCGACTATTGGATCGCCTTGATCGAACCGCTGAAGGATTTGCATATCGAGGTTCCACAGCATTTTTAGAGGAAAACGGCCGTTTCATTGAAAGCGATGCTGTTCATGACCTTATTGAGCGCGCGATGTCTTCCAACGGACCGCTTTTTGTCGTTGCCATTGGTGCTTTAACTAATGTGGCTTCAGCTATTTTGATGGAACCTAAAATCATTGAAAAAATCGTTGTCGTTTGGCTAGGTGGTCATGCGCTGCATTGGCCACACACCACAGAGTTTAATTTGGCAGGTGATGTCGTCGCGGCACGTGTTGTGCTGGATTGTGGTGTTCCGCTTCATTTACTCCCTTGTGGCGGCGTTACGACGCATCTTCGGTCCACCGTTCCGGAGATAGATCAATACGTTAAGGGGCAGGGTGCGATTGGTGATTTTCTCGCGGAAACTTTCAAAAGTTATAGCGACGATCACTTTGGCTGGTCGAAAGAGATTTGGGATGTGGTGGCGATTGCTTATTTGATTAATCCAGAATGGGTTCCCTCAAATCTTGTTTCAAGCCCAATGATTACACAACGCGCGGCTGGGAAAGTAGAGATGGATGTAAATACAATATGGCAGGAACGGCCGTTGACCTGGTCATTCGACTCATCACGCCACCTCATTCGCTGTGCCTATTACGTTCAGAGAGACCCCATTTTTCAAGACTTGTTTTCGAAGCTTGCAAAGTGGGGAGCTGCAAATTAAGCGATTTTTATTTTTACTCAAGATTTCTTCCCATATAACTCTAAGACTCTAAGCGAGATAAGTGATGCATACAGAAAAGAAAACCTCCCCATCCACGACACAAAGCAGCGGTTCAGACCCAACCCCACGTACAACTCAAAAAGCGCGCCATATTCTTGATAACTACTACATCGGCCCAGCTCGTGATCCAAATGTATTAGAAATCTGGGGATATACGGATCGCCTTAGCTATTTACCGGGCGAAAAAGTTGAGTTACGCGTGAGCACAACGGCCGTTTCCTATTCAATTGAGATTGGTCGGGATGGTGTAAATTACCAGCCACTGTTACAAGTTTCTGACCTCAAAGGCACCTATCACGATACACCTGAAGATTGTTCAGTTAATGGCTGCCAATGGCCCGTTGCTTATGAATTTACGATTCCTGAGACATGGCAATCGGGCGGGTATCTTGTGACTTTGATTGGGCAACGGGGAGATGAGCGGGTCGAAGAACATCACTTGTTTATGGTTCGACGTGGACCCAATCAAGAACAAGCGCCAATCTTGCTTTTGTGTGCTACTGGCACTTGGGTTGCCTACAATGATTGGGGTGGATCTAATCATTATGAAGGCATTACGGGAGCCGATGGACGCCAATTTTCACCAATTCTTTCCATAAAACGGCCGTGGACACGCGGTTTTTGCAAGCTTCCCCAGGGTGCCCCGCGCGCCTTGCCCGTTCGGCAATCCGTCCCGGGTGAGATGGTGCGTTATCCCTATATGGAGTGGGCATATTCGTATGGCTACTCTAAAAAATATGCCTCAGCTGGTTGGGCTAGCTATGAGCGACATTTTGTAATGTGGGCCGAAGCCAATGGGTACCAACTTGATGTAGCAACGCTTCATGATTTGGATGGAGGTGCTTCGTTGCTTGATGGATATCAATGTATCGTCTTCGTAGGGCATGATGAGTATTGGAGCAGCAATATGCGAGATGCTGTTGATACTTATGTGGACAATGGGGGACATGTGGCTCGATTTGCCGGAAACTTTTTGTGGCAAATCCGCTTAGAAAATGAAGGCGAGACCCAAGTTTGTTACAAATATACGGCCGTTGAAACCGACCCCGTGATGAATACGAATCAGCAACATTTATTGACAGGCGCATGGGAAGTTCCTGAAGTCAATCGACCGGGTGCAACAACATTTGGCGTAAACGGACTGAAAGGGGTTTACTCAGGGTTGGGGAACTGTATTGGTCGAGGGAGCGGTGGCTTTACGATTTATCGGCCGAATCATTGGGTATTTGATCAAGCGCACATTGGCTATGGGGATGTGCTCGGTGCCTCTTCTCGAATTTTTGGCTATGAGGTTGACGGTTTGGACTACATCATCGAAGATGGTCTCCCATTCCCAGTAGGGAAAGATGCAGAATTGGCCGGTTTGACGATATTAGGCGTTGGGCTGGGTACAAATGAGGAAGCAGATCATGGTGTTTGGGGAGAGACGCTTTATATTGGGAAGACAGACGCGATGTGGAAAGCGTATGCCCTTTATGGTGAAGTCACACCAGAAACTGTAGATAAATCATTGCGTGGGAATGGCATGATGATTCACTGGCCACGTGGGAAAGGGGAGATTTTTACCGCCGCAACCTGTGAATGGGTGATGGGTTTGACCCGTGGTGATATGCAGGTTGAGCAAGTAACAAGAAATGTGCTTGATCGATTTATAGAGAGGTAGTCATGTCAAACTTTGATGATTATTTCGCCGAACATCAACAAATTTTTCTCAATAAATTGATGGATTATTGTCGCTTGCCCAGCGTCACAATTACTGGGGAGGCTATTGGCTCAACCACGCAATTTGTCGAATCTTTACTTCAGAAATCAGGTTTCTCGACAAGACAATTGCTTGTTGATGGAGCACCACCTTATATTTATGCTGAGCAAATAGGATCTTCCCCGTACACTCTCCTCCTTTATAACCATTATGATGTCCAGCCCGAGGGAGATGTGTCAAAATGGAAGTCGTCACCATTTTTACCAGACATCCAGGCTGACAAGATTTACGCTCGTGGGATTGCTGATAATAAAGGGGAGTTTATTGCAAGGTTGATGGCTATTGCTGCACTGCGTGAGATGACAGGAGAACTGCCACTTACCATCCGGTGGATCATTGAAGGAGAAGAAGAGACCGGGACCCCACACTTTGACAATTTTCTTAAACGCTACAGTGAACTCTGTCAAGCAGATGGTTGTTTGTGGGAAGGGGTTGGCTTTACAAATAACGGCCGTTCTGAACTGTGCCTTGGAAAGAAGGGGCTGCTCTATATTCGATTACAAACCCAAAAATTGACGGCGGATGCCCATTCTGGTCTAGCGGGGATTATGCCCAGTGCGGCTTGGCATCTGATCAATGCCTTACATTCAATTCGACGTCCAGACGGAAAAGTATTAATTGATGGGTTTTATGATGACATTGTTCCACCTTCATCCGCTCAAATAACGGCCGTTTCTGACCAACCAGATTATGGGGCTGATTATGAATCACGTTTACATCATTCATCGTTTGTTGATGGGCTAACAGGCCAAGCTTTGCGTGAGCAGCTGTTTTTTGAGCCAACGTGCAACATTGCAGGTCTGTCGAGTGGTTTTTCAGGAGATGGCATCATGACCATCGTGCCAGCCCGTGCTCAAGCAGACCTCGACTTCCGTTTAGTGCCAAATCAAGACCCGAATAAAGTGGTGCGTGCATTACGGACACATCTGGTTGAGCATGGATTTGAAGATATTGAGATGGAGGTGAAAACGGCCGTTTTTCCTGTGGCGATGGATATTGAGATGCCATTTGCTAGAGCCGTGGAGCACATTTTAACATCCACTTTTGGTCAGGCGCCAAGCATCGTGCCGATAAGTGAGAAAACATTGCCGCTTGTGAGTATCCTGAAAAAACATCTCAATATTCCTGGTCTTGGTGCGCCAACCAACCCAATTTACCCCGGTAGTAATCAACATGCCCCAAATGAACATATTCGAATAAAAGATTTTAAACGGGCTGTTAAAGTAAGTTTTCAATTATTTAGCCGATTGGCATCAATTCGGAGTTGAATCAGCGTGATTCTGAAAATTAGATTGAGGAAAACTTGATGATTAATGAAATAAAAGAGAAACATTTTTCAGATGGGTATCATCTGGTTGTTAAGCAAGAATGCGAAACGTGCAAACTTGTCGAGCCTGTCGTTCGTATTTTAGCAACACATCATCAACTAAATATTTATGTGCAGGATGACCCTGAATTCTTGACTGATTTACCAAACCATCAATATGATGAAGAATTGGAGAACTCTTTTTACCTGGATATCGAAACGGTTCCAACTTTAATCTATTTTGAAAATGGGGAAGAAAACGGCCGTGTTGTGGGATGGCAGCGTGAGGCGTGGCGTGAGTTTGTAGGTCTAAGCGATTTAGGTGAGAGTTTACCAGCATGGCGACCTGGCTGTGGTTCAAAGTCAGTTGAGCCCGGTGTCATAGAAAAATTGCAGGCCAA
>JANQSK010000515.1 GCA_028284105.1 Anaerolineae bacterium | reverse complement strand
GATGAGGGTCCGCATGGAAAAAGCCAACTTGGAAAATTTGCTTAAATCCAGTGGTCAATAAGAGGTCAACCACTTGCTTGGGATCGATCCCCTGTTCGCGCATCCCATCTGTGTCCATGATTTTGATCGATTCCACATTTTCCATGACGATAACGCGCTCACTGCACAATTCATCATATGCTTTGGGAATATAAACGTGGTCATCATCAGCATGAATCTCTTCAAAACGATGCAGATTGGCTACCTCGGCGCGATAATCCAGTTCTTCCCACAAGGTTTTTCCAAATTCTTGCATGAGGGCTGGCACATTGGCTCGTCTACGGATTGGCTGATAGCGCATGAGCCACCGTGCCACGATGTGAAGTGCTTCGAGATCGGTATTGACAATTTTTTCGATATTGGGACGCTGAATTTTGATCACAACGGCATCCCCTTCTTGGCTTCCGTTGTGTGGTTTGAGCCATGCGCGATGCGTTTGCCCAAGAGAGGCCGCGGCTAACGGCCGTTCCTCCACGCGTGCAAAATTGGAAGAGATGGGGCCAATCTCACTTTCGAGCACGGCAAACATACGCCATGGATCTTCTGACGGTACTTCATCTTGCAAGCCGATGAGCTCTTCGGTCACTTCAAGCGGCAATACATCGACTCGGGCACTGAGAAATTGGCCCAGCTTAATCAGAACACCACCCATGTCTAGCGCCAAAATACGGAAACGGCGTGACCATGCCCGAAAGCGACGCGGTCTAGATAGGCGAATGCCACCTCCGAAAAGAGGTATCCGTGTGAGGAACAAATCAAAAATGACGACGTGGGAGATGACTCGGGCAAAAAAATAGAGGATTCGTAGAAAGCGGTTTAAATCACGCTCTGGTTTGGGGTCGTTTTCACCCATAACTAGTGTTTCCGTTTCTCCTCTATCGACAAAGGGATTTTGGAATGGGGAGATGGGTGGCTCAGAACGGCCGTTTTGCCCAAAAGGTGCTGATTCTTCTAAGACTCGATCTTGCTGCGTCGTCATAGAGTTGATTGTAGACCGATTGGGATTATTGTCCAGAGTTTGTTAGTTGGTCATTAGTAATGTTGTTAGGAGAGTTGAATGTTGAGATTCAAAGCAGAAACAATTTATATTTCTCTTGCATGTTTTCTTTTGCTAAGTGAAAAGGCTTTTAAGCTATCAACAAGATAATGAGAACAGCAATGATAGCAATGAGTCCTAACAGGAGCCGCAAATCACTCAAGCTGAACCAAGGGGAAACCGGAACAGCAATTGTTTTTTGTAAGGCTTGCTGTTTGAAAGGATGTATCTCAGCAAAAATAGGATCAATCACCATTTCAATCATATCTCGCCGACTGCGATATCGGACGAGCCCAACGTTGGTCCATTTGGCATCATCCTTGAGTCCCCAAAGCTCAACAGCCTCACCCGCAACGTCACCAATCCCGATAGGGTGACCGGCACGTCGCAAGAGCTTTTTCAAAAAAACATTGGAATATTTCTGCAGTATTTCCGACGCTGGCTCCTCATTTGGCTTGGTATCCTGCAGGTAAAGCAAATTAACCATGACAAAGCTTTTCCCTGTGTCCGAACGCATAAATTCTTGAATCCGATTTAGAACAATCTCGTCAGATTCCATTTTTGTTAGCTTTTGGAGGTAATGTTCAATCTCTTGCTGAGATAGGGGCTTTTGCCTGCCTGTGTACCAACCCCAAAATAAAACATATAAAATAACAATAATGCCAATCAAAACGGTGGATAAGGTCATGATTTACTCTTTTTTCGCATTCTTTATATTAAGGCGCCTGTCTGTCAATACGCATTGGGTTGTCCAACGCCATAATGACAGGTTCTAAGTCTGGTGGTCCTGGGGCTGTGTAGCGAACCCCTTCAAATGGTTCGGGGCCAGGGCCACCCGGATTGTAAAATGCACGATAGCCACCTTCTAAAGCGGGGATTTCAACGAAAGTGACATTTCTAGCGGCCGCTTCATCACCTACCAAAATAATGTCAATGTAGTTATCACGATCTTCAGAATAGCAATCATCATAGTAGATCCCTTCATCAGGGTTCTCTTTTTGCCCCAAATCTGATAAACCAACAACGCGTAAAGTGCCCCCAGCTACTTCATAGTTTTCGCCAACCTTTTCAAGGATTACCGTTTCACCAGTTGGTCCGTTGGCGTGGACACGGAAGAAGTCCTCATACATGTGGGGACGTAAACCCGTAACCCCATCAGGTGAAAATCCCCCAGTCGTCAAAACGCGTATACGAAAATCCCCTTCATTATAAAGAGAGAGTTCATCATTGGGATGAGCACCGGTTAATCTTTCCATTTGAGTGATCCCTCCCTCTCCACGAGCAACCTCTTCGACAGCATTGAGTTTTGCGCCAACTAGGACTGGGCCAGCATCGTAGGGGGTTTTATCCGTCTCCCATGTAAGTCCAACAGCGTTAAACTCTTGGCCGCCTGGCCCAATGAGTAGAAGCGGGGTGTCATCAGCTACAATTTCAAGCTTGACTGGGAAAACCGCATCAGCTTCACTGCTCAATCCTCGATTGCCGAAATTAGAAAAAAGCACGACCGTGTTCCGTTCGCTCAGCTCCCAGTTTGGAACCATTCCAACCGCTTCTGCAAATATGACTTCACCAGTATTGAGGGTGAATTGGAAATCGCTTAAGTCGACGGTTTCTGTAGCTACTGGCCAACTAAATACAATAGGTAAACCATCATCGAAATCAGTCGAGCCTTTGAAGAATAATCTTAATCCGTTTGATGCGGTGGCACTTGTTAAAGAGCCTGTGTTGGGGTCTTCGCCATTGGTGCAGGTTAATGATCCATACCATGCACCATCTGCAGCCCGCACCGTCTCTTCATTTAAGTTTGGTAAACCCACAATATTGTCAAACCCCATACCTGCCGAAAGAATAACAGGCTCATCACGCCAATAGTCGGCTCCTTCTAAACGGCCGTCATGCAGCTGTTCAAGAATATTGTTGGCATTGACCGATAATCCACTCAGAAGAACAATTGCCACACCGATGAGAGATGCAATGAGGGCAATCCACCAGCGTTGAATGATTGGGAAAGCTGTTTCTTCGTCGTTTCCATTCGCTTTTTTTAACTTGGCCTGAGCCCACCGGAGCAATAAATAAACGCTAACCCCAATAAATATCAACATGGGGATAGCAAAGCCTTGGTCAGATGCATGAATCGTATTGAGAATGATGACCGCAATGGCCGAGATAGCTAATAAATAGGGTTCATACACTTTAGCAAAACCTAGTAGGACAAT
>JANQSK010000419.1 GCA_028284105.1 Anaerolineae bacterium | reverse complement strand
ACGCCTCAAGAGATGGGCCAAGCTGATGTTGACACACTACGTGAAGCTGGCTTTTCAGACCGCGCTATCCATGATGCCACACAGGTGATTAGCTATTTCAACTACATCAATCGGATTGCAGATTCTTTGGGTGTGGAATATGAAGATTTTATTGAACCGTGGGAACAAGCTACTGGGTAATGGTGAGCAGTGCTAAGGCGACGTTGAGAGCGTAGCGTGTTGAGAGAATACGGCCGTCTAGCAAACCATATCGCAACTCTTCAAACGGCACCCATTTCGTGGAGACTCTATTTTGTTGATAGGGTTCAGGCTCATGGCACTTTTTAGCGGCTTGCGCAACAAAAATATGCCCAATCCCTTCGTTTCGCTCACTGTTTTTCATATAGGTGCCAATGTAGTTCCAATGGTGGGTTTCAAAACCAGTGAGGCTACGCAAGGCATCTTTAACGGCCGTTAATGGATCATCTGCTTCCGTGATGAGTGCTTCAAGCATACCCCATTTACCTGCAGGTCTACCTAAAGTTTCCCGCTCAATGACAAGAGCTTCACCTTGCTCGTTCAAGACGACAGCATTAACAAACTCACATGCTATATTCGGGTCTGGGGCTTCGCCTAGGGAAGTTATACGAGATTCAATTTTCAATTGGCTATCGATGTTATCTATCACGGTTAAAATTGATCCAATACAGGCCATTCAGGGGATGGGGCAATGTCATAAGGCTCCTATTAAAGAGCTTTTACCGTCACCCTAATTGACTTTGCAACTGACAAATTCTTGCAATTCGTTAATCACAAAAGGAATCAGTTTTTCTAAAAGTACTTCCTGGTGTTTCGTCAACGGTGATTTGATGTTGGACGGAACACTAGATGAGTTCTCAACAATTTAATTATTTGATGATTGTGTCAGAACCCAGCTGATTCCCTAACGTTTACAAAACGACTCCCTTGCGCGTAATTGAATGTTAGCGCGATACCATTACAATGTAGCTTTCCAATCAAACTTCAGCAATGGGGCATTGGTATGATATCGTTTTACAATCTAGACAGAAGACGTGGTCTCTTGTATACTAATTTCGCTAAAGTGGAGAACAAAAAGTTCTTTGATACAAAACAGATTCACCAAGGTTTTTGTTCTCCTGTAAGTAAAACACATTAAGCGTCTAGGTTTTAGGATTTCTTTTGTGTTTTACTAAAACAGAAGGGTGATGACCTCGCATAAGCGAGGTTATTTAATTTACAGGGGACGCCAACAATAATCCAAAGTGCATCATCTGCACCAGAATATGGATTTGATCTGATGAGTTAATGAATTTCATCTGATCTGTTAATGCTCAAATTTGAAAATTGGAGTGAAGGCTATGACAACAGGGATTGAACCTTATCCAGTCACTAAAGAAGGCTTAGAAGAAATAAAACAAAAGTTAGAACATTTGAAAGGCGAGCGGCGCGAAGAGATATCCGTCAAACTTGAGGCTGCTATTGCCCAAGGCGACCTCAAAGAAAACGCTGATTATCACGCAGCAAAAGAAGAGCAAGGGTTTATTGAAGGTGAAATTCGCGATCTTGAAGACAAACTTCGCCGCGCCAAAGTCATTAAAAAAGTGGGTCCCTCTAGCACCGTTCGTGTGGGCAGCACAGTCACGGTTCTCGAAATTGAGTATGATGAAGAGACCGTCTACCAAATTGTTGGCCCTCATGAAGCAGACCCATCAAACGGCCGTATTTCCAATGAATCAGCCTGGGGTCGAGCACTCATTGGTGGTAAAAAAGGCCAAACCGTTCAGGTCAATTCACCTGGCGGATTGATTGACGTCCAAATCGTCAATATTGAATAAAAACTTGATTGTTCAGTCAGTTTGAAAATCAATCTGGCTGAACAACCTCCCCCCCTTCCATTGACATACTCCCTCAAACTCTGCTACTATTCAGCCCAATCTTATAAAACAAACGCTTTGACAGGGACATGCTGTTTCGGCCAGTGATTTTAATAAATCACATCTACTAATAAATTTGTGATTTACCAAGAGAGCAAAACATTTGGTGGAAGTTTTGCAAATCAACCGACACGGTGACACCCTTGAGCAGATTGGTGAACAGCTTCTAAGTAGCCAACTCCGGTTTCGCCCGTTATCGCGACCCAAAGGCTCATCGTTTCTTTAAAAGAACCGTGCTTCTATCAAGAATCGTGAGCAAATGGCGGTGGCAC
>JANQSK010000416.1 GCA_028284105.1 Anaerolineae bacterium | reverse complement strand
AGTCATTGACGCACCAGGGACTGACCTCAATCCTGGAGATAAAGTAGCTGCTATGATGGGCGGCATGGGGCGCTCATATGATGGGTCATACGCAGAGGTGACGCGTATTCCCCGGCCAAGTGTCTATCGCATACAAACAGGCCTTCCATGGGAGGTGCTTGGGGCTTTGCCAGAAATGTTCCAAACATCTCAAGGATCACTCCGAACAGGACTACGTGCTAAAGCCGGCGAAACATTATTCATTCGAGGCGGCACAAGTTCCATTGGGCTTTGTGTCGCTGCGTTAGCCAAACGCCAAGGGTTAACTGTGGCCAGCAGCACCCGCAGTGAAAGCAAATCTGAAGCGCTAAGAAAAGTCGGTGTAGACCATATCATTATTGATGATGGGCGTTCAATGAAGCCAAAAGTAGAAGCTGCATTTGGACATGGTGCAGATTGCGTATTGGAACTGATTGGCACAACAACGCTCAAAGATTCCCTCACCTGTTGCCGAGATGGTGGCAGGGTCTGTATGACAGGTATATTAGGCGGCGAGTGGATATGGGATGGATTTGATCCCTTTGGGGATTTACCAAATGGTGTTTTCTTGACTTCTTATGGCGGAGGCTCAGAAGACGTGACTGAACAGGAATTACAAGCATTTGTTGATGATGTTGCAGCTGAGCGTATTCCGATATCGCTTGACAGAACGTTTACGCTTGATGAAATAGTGGAGGCTCATCGCTATATGGAAGCCAACAAGGCACGGGGCAAGCTTGTTGTACTACCGTGATCGCAATACAACTTTTTATCGAACCATCCGGAAAACTTGTAGAGATTGTTGGATAATTGGGTTCTCAATTAAGTTGGGAACCTAAACGAATTACTGCAAATCAACCTTTATACACTGGTAAAAGTATTAAAAACTTTGGTAACAAAGTACGAATAGGAAGGGAAATGGTTTCTTCTAAATGGCAAAAACAAAACAGCGCTTGGTTTAATATTGGCTATTCAATTTTATTTGTTTCCATTGTAGTTATGGGTTTTCCTGCCATTTTGCTGGGACTCGAGGGAACGGCAGCCGTTGCGGCTACGATCATTGGTTTACTCGCTGGATTTGGCCTCGCCTACTATCTTGTGAAGCGTAAGACGAATACAATGGTCCGGGTCATCAAATTAAACACTCAAAATATCGAAAGAGATATTCGACTCCTTCTCAAAGAACACAACATTCAATTTAATCGAAAACAAGAAGAAGAAGCGTATCATTATCATATTTTGACACATGATCTCAAATTAACGCTTCAACCCTACGACCTCTTAAATCTAAATGTCACGCATCGGAAGAATGTGATGGTTCCTGCCTCTAAACTAACGCTTGGTGAGCTAGATGCAGATAATGAATCTTATGCTCTAAAGCTTGCTGACTTGATTGATGGACTGGCTATCGAGCTTGTTGATAATATGAAAATCGCTTAATTGATTGTTGGGAAGAAACGGCCGTTTCTTCCCTTTTTGCTCCACCCTCAATTCAATCCTTTCTGTCATACCGCCCTGATTCGTTTGCCATCACAATAAAATCAGACTTCTCCAGTTCAAATCCATAACCCAATAGTGATTCTTGAATATCTTTTGCTGAAGGGGGAAATAGGCAACTGAGTTTTTCAGCACCCACTTCAATACCCTTTTGCATTGCAAAGTTTAAACACGCTTGAATATCTCCCTGAAGAACGCCTATATGCAATGCTTGTTCAGGCATAAATCGAGCACCGGCTATTAGAACCGAGCCAGTAGATGGCTCTGTATACACCAGCCCTTTTTGAGTCCAATCCCGACAAAGGGCTGGTGTAATGGCATAAAAAGTGCGGTTCATCACAAAATGCCCATGCCATTTTTGATGCAATGGCATTAGTAAATCA
>JANQSK010000401.1 GCA_028284105.1 Anaerolineae bacterium | reverse complement strand
GGTCATTGCTGGACCCGACTGGATGCTGTTGTTATTTATCCAAGTGCCAATTGTAGTGAACATGATTCCCCAGCGTTCGCTGACCTTATCAGAGGAGGGAACTGTTTCTCGTATGGATGCAATTGTCAAAGCATCGACAGATTTGAGAGTGATATTGAATTTTGGGCTTCTGTTCTCTTGATTGAGATGGCTTAGACGAGCCAAAATACGATTTTGGCGCAATTGCGCGATTTCAATTTCACTCTTGGCGATTGCCAGTTGCGCTTTCAACATACCACGAAGCTCATCTGTGGTGGGCTCTTGCTGAAGAATGTGCGCAATCTCTTCCAATGAGAACCCTATCTCTTTTAATACGATAATTTGATTAAGCGTCTCCAATTGACTGGTGATGTAATATCGATAGCCTGTATTAGGATCGACTTTGGTGGGCTTAAGTATGCCAAGGGCATCATAATGGCGTAGGGTGTCAATCGTTACGCTACCTATTCGGGAAAACTCTCCAATTTTGAACATGAATGTAGTTTATCACCTCGGGTAACACGAGAGTCAATACCCTAAAATTTATTTGTGACTAAGAAAGTAATAAATGCCATATCGAATTAGATTTCTAATTCTCGTTATGGCATCAAACCGGTGATTGTTCTTCCCTAAGATGAGGTGTGTTCGCCGTTTAATTATTTATTTTCAAAAACTCGCCCACTGAAGGGATCGTTTGGTTGGTTTAGGGGGGCGAAGCGAAACGTAATAGGCTCTCCACTGGCACCTGTTACGGCCGTTATCCACCCTTCATACACCGCACCAGGCAAGAAACACGGCTGATGATATAAACTTTGCAGCGGTTGAGAAGGGTTTGTGCCAATTTGGCCGATTTGGGTTGACCCAACACCGCTAAAATCCCTGTGCGAGAGACAGGTTAATAGGCGAGCTACAGATGGGATTGAGCCTGTGTAGACGATGCGAACCTTCACGAAATCCTGAAATGCAGCCCCTAAATCATGGGATGTGCTATCCAAAACTGTAAGCTGCCAATTTGTTGATACGGCCGTTTCCCCAATTTGGGCTGGTTCTGAGACTCCTATACTGTTTGTTGGTATCGATTCAGCACCAGAAGGCATTTCCCATTCATCGTTTTCATCGAGTCGAAAATAGAGGTCCGGCAAATTATCAGCAATGCCGGCCGAGGCAAAAAGTAACCATGGTTGAGCATCCTCAGCTAGTGCAAAAACCTGCCAATACTCAGCTGGATTCTCGTCACTGTATTCCAATTCCGTGATTTTTTGTCCCTCTGCATTGAGCCATAATATTTCTTGATGTGCCACCAATTGGGAGTCAACCAAGTGGGTTCGCGGTGTCAAGAATATGGATGAACGGCCAGCTTCTCTGGCAATGCGCTGCCGCACCGCGAAGTAAGTGTAACCCGGTAAAGGTGGGGCGCCATTTGCATTCAATGCCAACGTTAAGGCGTCTTCACTTGATACTATTTCAACAACGCTGAGCAGCTTCCCACCTTCACCATTGCTCTGAGCTTGACCCAGAGGAACGGCCGTTGCTGGATTATGACCCAGCTCAGCGTTTGGCTGCCAAAATGATGTGCTGCTGGGTAATGTCGAATCATCGGCTGAGCCTGAACTCGAGGCTGTTGGCTGTGGCAGAGCCGCTAACGTGACAGCAGAAAACGGCCGTTCCCAAGCGAATGTTGTTTCTGTAGGAAGGGTCGGTAAGGTTGTGTAATCTCCAGTCGCGCCTTCAACTAAGAGATGGCTATTGTCACACTGTCTTGTAGGAATAAACGGAAAAAGCCCACCAAATTCATTTCGACAAACGTGAAAGCGCACAAATATGATCTTTTTATCTGGAGACGGTAAAAAAGTGGTGATGCCTTGGTTGCGCACATTGGGCAGTAAGTTACGAACTGTTGCTCGTTCATTGCTGATATCAATAGCAATTAGACGTGCTTGAATCTTTTTGGGAACCGAGTCGGTATTGCCATTGTTGCCATAGCTTGCGTAAATGGTGCTGCCATCCTCATTCCAAACGGGTTGCGCCTGAAATTGTGTGGCATCGATGCCGCGCAGTGTTCGTTCTTCTTTTGTGACAATATCAAAAATGATGGCGCTTTCTTCACGTCGAAGCAAAAGCTGTTGATTGTCTTCTGACCAAGCGAGTGGTTCTGAAGACGATGTGCTAAGCTGAGTCGTCATGAGGTTGCTTAGTTTTATTGCCCAAAGTCCTTCATTATCTGCATAGGCCAACCATTGGCCGTCATTTGACCAAATTGGAAAACGGCCGTTTTCTGACAACAACATCCTGCTCCCATCAACACGAAACAGGGACAGCCCTGCATTATCAATTGATGTAATCCAAAGACCATTGGGGGAAGCCTCACCATTGGGTAAGTCAAAATAACGCCCATCTTCACCCACTAAAATCGAATCAATCACCTGATAATCCGAGGCAATCAATGGTGCTAATGAGGGTGAACGGTCTAATTGGCGGTCGCTCATTTCGTTGTTGTTGATGTTGAAGAGGCTAAATTGGCTAGAGTCTGATTTGGAGAGTAAAAGAAGCTGCGGTTGCTCTTCAAAATTTGGCGGTGTGGATGAGGTCTCTTGCCAAACGGGGGTTCGTCCCCGACAAGCAACAGCCAATAGGATGATGATCACTAGCAATAAAATGAAGAGCGCTTTACTCATGGTTTAGTTGCCTTTGTTTCTCAAAAAATTTCTGCTGAGGGAAAAATATGCGTTGTCAGTATAGCAAGGATAAATTTTCGGCTCAACGTGCAATGTTGAAAAATGAAGCAAATCAACAGACCTTTGTTTTCCTATTCCCCAAAGCACAAAAAAACTTTTATACAAAAACGGCCGTTTAGTAACACCCCCCGTAAGAAATCAGGACTAAAGTCATATTCAGACGAGATTTGCAGGTAGGACTACCTATCCCTACAAATCCTAAGAGGAAACAAGCGAGATTTGTCATCACGACATGACATAGCTATTTAGCCACAATTGACACACGGGACTCGTGGCTAAGTGGAGAACAAAAAGCCGCTTAATGACCAACAGCTTAACAAAGGCTTTTTGATCTCCTGCAAGTAAATCATTTCAAATGTTTTGAATCCATCAAACTAAGTATGATTTACTTGAATAGCGGGTTAGCTAAGCGAAGAATAGAGCATGGTTGCTGAAAAGCAGCCATGCTTGCGTTCCCTCACTTTGAAGAAAATTGAATCAGTCTCAAGGAAGCCACCAATGAAGCAACGACACACCACTTCTTTCTTTATCCTTTTCACCCTGTTTGCCCTTTTATTACAAACCGTACCGAGTTACGGTATCGAACTCTCCCCAGGAGAAGCGACATTATCAGCATTAAACCCCAATGATCATGGGGATGCCTATTGGGCTGCTTTAGCTCAAGATGCAGTGCCTTTTAATGTCAACCAAGCGGAACTGCGCGTTGCCGCAATGAACGAACTGCAAGATATTGGTTCTTGGGATTCCGTTTTGGCATGGCCCCACATTCCCGTGTCGGCCTCTATTTTGCCAGACGGCCGTTTAATGACTTGGTCATCGAACGACACCGATGGTTTCCCCGGTGGACAACCAGAACAAACCTACACCGGCACTTGGGACCCCGACACAGGCACATTTGATGACATGTTCTACACGGGACACGATATGTTCTGTGCGCATCAAGTGCTGTTAGAAGATGGTACCCTCTTTGCCATGGGTGGTCGCAACACCGTTGTGCTCACCAGCCAATTTGATTATCAAACCGACACCTGGTACCCAACCGAAGATATGAATAGTGCGCGCTGGTATCCAACATCAGTGGCCTTGCCAAACGGTGAGGTTTTTGTAGCCAGCGGTAGCGGTGGTGCAACTACAGCAGAAACATGGTCTCAAGGGAATGGTTGGGATTTGCTTTCCAATATCGATTGGGGTGAAATCACTACAGAAAATGGCTGGAACACAAACTGGTGGCCTTATTTGCATGTGGCTCCTAATGGTCAGCTCTTTCACTCTGGTCCAACTGAAACAATGCACTGGGTCGACACTACGGACGAAGACCTGCATCAATCAGGTTCCCTTCACCCGTAG
>JANQSK010000288.1 GCA_028284105.1 Anaerolineae bacterium | reverse complement strand
CTTAGAATCTGAAGATGTTGTTGAAGAAGTGGGTGCACCTGGTAATGTAACGAGCGAACTTGCAGTTTTAATCAACGACGACCACATTGTTTTGATGAGCTTCAATGCGTCGAGCAGCGATTTTGAGGATGTTTTGCCTATTTTTGAAGATATAAAAGAAAGTATCATGCTCTTGGGAATTCCCGAGAATCCTACGGAATAAGCCAATCAAATGATTTGATACGCTTGACAATTACTGATTCTCCGACTAAGGTATGCGCATGATTAAAGATAGTTTTTTACTTTTTGAGAGGCTCCCTCTACCTACTAACCCCGTTGCACCAACAACGGGTAAGTGGCGCTTCTTGTAAAAAGAAATTGATCTTTATCAGTCCCTTTTTGTGATTGGAACGCCCCGTTGTTGTGCAACGGGGCGTTTTTTATTCCCTAACCCATCAAAATGTTTAAATAGATCATCCAGCTGTCAATATGCACGCTTTAACTGGATGCCCCATCGTAAAATTGAGGATTCCAATCATGAAAATGAGTCAACTTTTAAACCAAACACGCCGAGAACGGCCTTCATCAACCGATACAAAAAGTCATCAACTGCTTCTCCAAGCTGGATATGTACGACAGCATGCGGCTGGTCTATTCAGCTACCTCCATTTAGGGCAAAAAACGATTCAGAAGATTACCCAAATTATGCGCGAAGAGATTGATCGTATTGGAGGGCAAGAGATTAATATGCCTTTCGTGCATCCTGCTTCCCTTTGGCAAGAAACAGGCCGCTGGTATGACATTAATGATGAGATGGCGCGCTTTCAGGACAAAAACGGCCGTCATATGGTGCTGGCGATGACACATGAAGAAATTGTTACTGATCTTGTTCGGCAAGAGGTGCAATCCCATCGTCAACTGCCAAAATTAGTGTATCAAATTCAATCCAAGTGGAGGGATGATCCAAGACCACGCGCTGGGCTCATTCGGGCCCGGGAATTTACGATGCTAGATGGTTATAGCTTTGATAAAGATGATGCTGGATTAGATGCCATTTATCAGGCACACCTTGAGGCGTATGCTTGCATCTTTGAACGTGTGGGGTTGCCTGCCATTACGGTCGAGGCTGACGTAGGCATGATGGGTGGTAAATTAGCACATGAGATGATGTATCTGACGCCAATTGGGGAGGATACGCTGCTTCTTTGTGATCAGTGTGGTTATCAAGCTAATCGACAGGTAGCAACCTTTCGTAAAAACGAGACTGGTGATGTGACGCTGTATCACTTCTTGGCAGAGCGCAAAGAGGGGGATGCATTGATCCGTGAAGAGATAACGGCCGTATTGCCAAGCACCCATGCTGTGAATGAAACCAAGCTCAGTAACTACCTTAAAGCACAGCGATTGATTCCAATCAACGAAGCCGACTTTAAAAATGCAAAGGTTATTGTGGATGATGGTGTTGTTGGCAGGAAGTGGGCTGATATGGAAACGGCCGTTGTGGACATCACCGCTGCACAAGAAGGTGATCTTTGCGTCAATTGTGGCCATGCTTTAAGAGCCGTTCGAGGTGTTGAAATTGGAAACATATTCAAATTGGACACCCGCTACTCTAAGGACATGCAAGCTCAATTTACGGATAGCAATCAAGCCAAACAAGATATCATCATGGGTTGTTATGGCATCGGGGTAACGCGTTTATTGGCTTGTTTGGCTGAACATCATCACGATGAAAAGGGGCTCCGTTGGCCAAAATCAGTCGCACCTTATCAATTGATCATTGTCGCTTTACGGGGTGCTGAAGCAGAAAGCGAGGCGCTCTATAAGGCTTTGAAAGCTAAAAACGTAGCTGTCATATTAGATGACCGGGATGTGCAACCAGGTACCAAATTCCATGATGCCGACCTCATCGGTATTCCTTTACGGATTACGATGAGCAAGCGATCTTTAGCGAATGAACAAGTTGAGTTTAAGCTTAGATCAGATGAGGCACATAGCAATGTTCATCAAAGCGAGATTCTTCAAAAAATTGTAGATTGGTGTCATGCATAAAAAAAGCGAGTAGAGGTTCTTGAACCTCTACTCGCTCATAGTTTTTAAATGAGAGTGATAATTAGCCAGCAAAAATCGGGAACTGAGACGCAGTTGCAATCACTTCTTTACGTATAGTCAACAGCTGTTCGTTTGCATCTGCTTGTTTGCGGAAAGCAGCGACAAACTTGCCCCGTTCTTTACGTTCTTCAGGCAGTTTATGCTCTTTCACGATGTCGATAACTTGAGCAATCCAATCCGCGATTTTCACCATTTCAGCTTCTTTCATTCCGCGGGTTGTGATTAATGGGGTTCCGATTCGGATGCCAGAGGGATAAAAAGGTGAGCATGGTTCATCAGGCACTGTGTTGCGATTGGCGTACATACCAGCTACATCCATGGCGTATGCGACTTGAGTCCCCAAACCATCGCTGTGATTGGTTAAATCAATTAACATGAGGTGATTTTCCGTACCATCACCAACCAGTTTTATATCTCTTTTCATTAATGCAGAGGCCATGACATCAGCATTTTTACGAACTTGAGCGGCATATGTTTTGAATTCTGGCTCAGCCGCTTCTGCCGCCGCAATAGCGATACCGGCGGTGATTGCATTATGAGGACCACCTTGCAAACCAGGGATAATGGCTTTGTCAATATTTGCCCCAAGCTTTGGATCTCGCTCTAAACCGCGTTCTGTAACTAAGATCATTGCCCCGCGCGGGCCACGGAATGTCTTGTGAGTCGTTGACATAATTGCGTCAACGTGCGGTACAGGTGATGGATGTTCACCTCCTATGACCAGTCCAGTGATGTGTGAAATGTCTGCAATAAGCCAAGCCCCAACTTCATCGGCAATTTCGCGGAATTTGGCGAAATCTAGGACAAAAGGATAAGCGGTTGTTCCAGCATAAATGATTTTGGGTTTGTGTTCTTTTGCTAAGGAACGGACCTGATCAAAATCAATCCGTGCATTGCTATCCAGTCCGTACTGAACAGGGTTGAAGTAACGTCCTGAAAAAGTGACTCTTGGATGTCCGTGGGTGAGGTGTCCGCCAGCTGCTAGCGAAAGTCCCATCACCGTATCCCCAGGTTCAGCTAAGGCAAAGTAAATGGCTGAGTTTGCTGGAGACCCTGAGTGAGCCTGCACATTTGCAAAAGGCACCCCAAATAGTGATTTGAGTCGATCGATGGCAAGGTTTTCGATTTGGTCAATAATTTGGTTCCCTTCGTAATAACGACGTCCAGGGTACCCTTCAGAATATTTACTTGATAGATGTGATGACAAAACGGCCGAAACTTGTGGCGAGGTGTGATTTTCAGAAGGAATCAAACCGATTAAGTTCTTTAGGCGTTCATCTTCTTGTTCAATGAGATCAAAAATAATGTCAGACATGGTGCCTCCAATAGCTCAGTAAGTGACAAGGCGCGGTCAATTACATAAATTGAGTAGCGAACTATATCAAAACAAAAGTTTGGGTCAATGTGCATGAATCACAAAAGAAACCAAATAATCGTATTACACAGCAACGGAGATTAAGGTGGTCATTAAGCTATTGTATATTTTGAAAAGGGGAAAGAGAGTCGTTTAGGATAATGTTGGCAAGATAAATTTGAAGAGCGCAACTAGATCTAATCCTGCCAAGGCAAGCCCAAGCCCAATTGGAATGATGGGAGTAACGGCCGTTGTCCATTGATGTCTGCTCAAATTTCGAATCCATGACCCCCAAAGATCAAGGCTAATAGCAACACCGATACCTATTGGGACTAAAGCAGGGAATAAATAACGACCTTGATGCTGTACAAAGGTCAGATTGTAATAAACGTGCGTAGAGGCAGTGAAGAAGGCAACAAGCAAAAGCGTAATCATAGGAAGACGAGGCAAGAATTTTTCTTGAATGAATTGCCGTCTAGATTGATATAGCTTAATCAGGAGTCCTAAGATAACCAAACCACTAAAAAGTAATAATGGTTGATATACCCATATGGGCATGGGCACAGCCATCCAACCAAATTGCCCCCAAAAGCTGTTGAAAGTTGTTTGTAAAAAGCGTTCAATGGTGCCCTGTAAACCATACATTTCTACCCATTCAATCGTTCTAGGTTGGCCCACAACAACCCGATCGTGGGCAGCCATTGCTAAGGGATCGAAGCCGGGGTAGATAAACAAGTTTCGAATCCAAAAAACGGATCCAATTAAGAACATGGGTGCAAAGAAAAGAATACAGGCACGGAAGAATCGGTCCCAATTATGCCAATAACGCCAAACGATGATGACCCCTGCAACGGGAACCATCAGATAAACTGTGAGCTTCGTAATAAGCCCAAGCCCAAGCAAGATGCCGCCGGTAACTAAATAGTAGCGATTGCGTGTTCGATTGTGAGTCGATTCTCTCATCCAAGTAAAAAATGTATAAAGAAGCGCCGCAATAATGAGTTCCGCCAGACTATCATTATTGACTGAAGACAAGATTGAAATGTGTTGAGGCAAGAAGGCCACAAATACGGCCGTTGTGAGCGGAATCCACGGGTTTTTGGGAAATAGCTCTTGTGCAATCAAATAAGCAAAAATAACGACCCCTGCCCCAATGAGCAAAGAGGTCAACCGTAAAGCAAGCAGGCTCCCGTCGCTAATTAAAAAGATTGGGGTCAACATCAGATAATAAAGAGGCGGTTGCCAATCTTCGTATTGAATGCTGTCTGTTTCATACTGAGGCGCGAACTGAGCTCCACGAATTTCATCAAGATAAGCTTGATCATAATCGCCATCTTCAATGACAGGAAAACGGCCGTTTGCGAGCTGTGCAATCACATTGTAGTGTGCGGGTTCATCTGGTGCTTGCCAAGCGGGCACCTTGGCTGCAAAAAGAGAGCCAATGATTAAATAAACCAACACAACCAGCCCTAAAGCCCAATATTGTCGCATAACGGGGATAATACCCTATTTCATTTTTGACGGGCAAGGGTGTAGGGGAAATGAAGGGAGATTGAAGGAAAATGAAGTCTATATTTGAGATTGTTTCCTTATTGTTGTTCTACCCATCGGTCAAACTCAGCGACTAATGCTTCTTTTGTAACGTCATCAGCCCCAGCAGCCGTAAAGGCTCGGCGGGCAATACGGAGAATATTATCTTGATCATAACCAAATACATCACGCAGAACTTTATATTCTTGAACGAGATCTGTATTAAAGAAGGGAGGGTCATCACTGTTGACGGTGACAAAAAGCCCCATCTTATCGAGATGAGGAAATGGATGTTCTGGTAAGGATCGATATACTCCCAAGCAAATATTACTTGTGGGATTAACTTCAAGCGGGATTTGGTGCTCTTTGAGATAAGCTAGGAGATTAGGATCTTCGATAGAGCGAACACCATGCCCAATACGATCTGCTTTGAGTTCGTTGAGACATCCCCATATGCTGCCTGCGCCCATTGTTTCACCGGCGTGTGGCACGCTAAGCAAACCTGCTTCTTTTGCTTTTGTAAAAGCATGAGCATACGGTTCAGGCGGCGCCCCTACTTCATAACCGCCTAGCCCAAAGCCTACAACACCAACCCCTTTGCCTTGAATAGCATGTTCTAAGGTTAAAACGGCCGTTTCTGGCACATAGACCCCTTCGTTAAACCCTAGATTTCGTGGAATATCAAACACCCAGCGCATTTCTACACCAAACTCTTGCTTTGCACGTTGTCTTCCAGCTTCTAACCCTTCAAGGATTTCATCAATCGTAATTGACTTGTCTTGATAGTGCGTGTGGGTAAATGTAGTCAACGTGAGTTCACGATAGCGGATATTTTGGGCGGCCATGTCCTTACCGTTTTCATAAGCAATGAGTTCGAAATCAGCACCCGTTTGCAGTAAATCCTGAATAACCATATAGATTTTGACAAAATTGGGAAAGTCTACAAAGGTAAACCAGTTTCGAATATCCTCAACCGTTTTTCCGGGTAGCTTGTGCATTGCATCATGCCGATCAGCTAGTTTTAAGGCGGTTTCGGGTTGAATAGCACCTTCCAAATGAATATGGATTTCTGACTTAGGCATTTGCTGAATGAAGTCATCGGTTGGTTGGGTCATGGCTGTCCTTTGGCTTACTCATGAATATGGTGGCTTTTATTTTTGTGATAGTGCGTGATAAATGGCTGTCCACTCTTCAAGTGATATTGTTTGAGCACGACGTGTTGGATCAATATTAGCATTCTGAAAAACGGCCGTTAATTCACTATTGCTCAACCCCAATTGTTTTAAATTGTTTTTAAGTTGTTTCCGTTTCTGGCTAAATCCAGCCTTTAACAAACGCATGAAGTGAGGCTCATCTTCAAATGAAAACGGCCGTTTCTCATGCATATCAATCCGAATGATGGCTGAATCCACATCAGGTCGCGGCCAAAACGCCCCGGCTTTAATAACCGAGACAAATGTTGGCGTGCCATAAAATTGAGTGGTTGCACTAAGCAAACTCATGTTCGGTGGCTTTGCACAAAGACGGTCGGCAACCTCTTTTTGAATGGTCATGACAAGCGATTTTGGTTTGATCTGTGCAGATAGCAAGTGTCTTAAAATGGCTCCCGTAATGTAGTAGGGGACGTTTGCAATGACTTTGTAGGGCTTTTGAAAGAGATTGTCAGGATTAACTTCTAAAATATCTGAATGGATCAAACTGAAATTCGTGTAGCCAGCAAGATGGGTTTGAAGATGGGGGATA
>JANQSK010000351.1 GCA_028284105.1 Anaerolineae bacterium | reverse complement strand
CATGCCCGTGTTTGCCAAGCGAATAGTTTCTAAGGGTATTGGTACCGTGTGGGGTGGGTAAGGCTGCCACACGTGATTGAACAAAAAATGAATCAGGCGCCGTTGAGGTGTAATGATTGCCATACGCAATATCCATTGGAAAGATATGATTTAACGTGAAGCTATATTGATCCTTCCACTCATCCTCAAATTTCATTTGCAACATGATGCCATAAGGATGCGCCTCAACAAGGCGAAACGTTTGATGATAAATTGAGAATGTCTTGTCTAAAATGAGTGGCAGCGGCCCTTGCATCGTTCCATTCCCAAATCCAACATCTGCGATCCATTGCTCACCATCTAACGTTACCAAGGTGAATTGATGCCCTTTGCCTGATGGTGTGCCGGATGAGTGAACCCTGCCCAATAACCCACGAGCTTCAAAGCCGAAGTGTTGCAGGGCCATCAAAAACAAACCGTTGAGCTCAAAACAGTAGCCGCCACGGTAATTGTTCACAAGTTTGTTAAAGAGGTGATGGGGTTCTAAGGAGATGCCTTTGCCTAAAACAATATCAAAATTTTCAAAGGGAATCGTAAAAAGCTGCGCATAATGTAAGGCACGCAAGCTTTCAATGGACACCGTGACTTCTCTTTCATAGTTGAGGCGGTGTAAGTAGGCTTCTTGGTCAAAGGTAAACTGTTCCATCTGTTGCTCCATTTGAGAAATTATTTGTTTTATTGATATCAAAATCATAACAACGAAAAAGAAGGTTGAAACTGGCAATTGGATCAGGATAAAAACGGCCGTACTTTTCCTGTCCTCTATTCCCGCTAAAACAAAAAAATCTGCTTCATTGTTTGAAGCAGATTCAAATTTAAGTTTTGCTTGAAAACGGCCGTTATAAGCGTGCCGATTGAATTTTTACTGGAATAGGCTTGCCCCCTTTTCCAATCAGGTCGCCCGTCTCTGCGTGATGCTTCAGCCCTTTCAACACTTTGCTCACGGCGTTGTTGACGATCATTCTGAACAAGAATACGTCTAATGTTTTTCCGAGCAGTCCCCATTTAGGTGTGTAGGTGGTAACGGCCGTTACTTCCGAGCGATTTGTATCAATCGATTTCACACTGAGTTTTCCTTTGGTGACACCAAAGATAGGCTGGTCATTTGTTTGAACGGTGAAAGAGCGACCTTCATGCCACTCAATGACTTTTTCAGTAACAGATGAGTTGTTGTAAAGATTGCACTGCCGAGTTGCTCCTATGCCCCGCTCGACCGAGCTGATTTGCTCTACTGATGCCAATAGGGGATGAAAAACATGGGCATTATTGTAATCAGCGATGATGTCCCATACGATGTTGGCAGGGGCATCAATCTTTCGACTCGTCATAATCGTTGTCATGATAATTTCCTTATTTCGCTTAATATAGTTTTAAACAGCTTTGGGTGTTGAAATGGGTTGGGAAGCTTTCTGCATTGCTTTCAATTTTCTGGGGTGAGGTTTACCTGTTTCAATAAAATGCTTGGCCTCTTCAAGATTTTGCTTGAGCACTCTGGGGACAAAAAAGCGCATCGGCAACCGCATGAAGAGCCCCGGAAACAAATTGAACTCAGACTGACCGCGCATCGTAAATCGAGTTTGTGTTGCTGAAATGGCTTCAAGACTCCATGTGTTGCGACCCGATTTGATTCCTGGAGGTGTTTTATCAAATTGGGCTTTGTACGTGAATGTATGATTTTCTTCATCGTACATTTCAAAGAGCTCATAACATTTTCCGAAGGCGGTCATACAGACACGACCAGCTATTGGGGCGTTAGTATTGGTGGTCTCAATTTTGGCGACACCGGACGAACTGACACCAGTTGACCAAGCATCGACTTTGTCAAAGTCATGAGCAAGAATATTCCAAACTTTTTCAAGGGGGGCATTGATGATAATACTACGTGCGATTTGCATATGTTTACTCCTTATGGGTGGTTAGGCAGTCGGGCTGCCAACTATTTCGATAAGGTCAACATACGCGATGACGTTGCGTCACCCGCAAGTGGCTCTTTCTTTCTGCTTAACTTCTACTCATAAATCAACTTATTTTGCTGTTGTTAAAAATGATTGAGGGTCAGAATGAATGCGATAAACGGGAAATTGAAGTTCAATAATGGTGTCGTCTGGATTGCCATCAGGCGGCATTTCTAAAAAGATATACCGTTCAGGTTTGTTAATGTCATATCCATTTTCTTCACACCATCGCGTAACGGCTTCAAGACCCGCTGGATACCGTTCAGGTCCGCCTACCAAAATGACAGACGCCATCTCATCGACTGCGGGTAGCATGCGTTCTGTCAAAACGACTTCCTCAGAAAGTTCAACGCGGAGGTCAAGGCGTTTAGGAATGTAAAATCCCAGTTCAGCGTCCATACTTTCCATATCAAATTCATCCCAGTGCATTAAAGTGGCGAAATGGCTCACATTTTTGCGTCCTGCCAAGATAGGCACTTTGCCTAATATGTTTTGATACAAAGGCAATAGCTTCTCGCCGGTTAATACGTTGCGATAGGACAAGATGGGTTGTTCAGGAACCGATTTTAGAACGACACCTTGTGTGAGGTAAAGTTCGGGGCTTTGTAGACGGGCTTCAATACTGCGCAATCTTTGAATATCTTCGAGTAGCTTTTGTTCGGCTTCAGCCTTTTTGAGCAACAGCATGCCATAGATTTCTTCTTTTGATACATCCTCTTCAAGCATGCGACGGATCTGATCAAGTGATAGTCCTAACTCTTTGAGCGATACGATTCGATTCAGATCGGCAAACTGCTCGGCGCTGTAGTAGCGAATCCCTGTATCAGCGTCTACTGTTTGGGGTTTAAAGAGGTCAATGGAGTCATAATAACGGAGGGTTCGCTTGGATACCCGCGCTAGTCGTGAAAATTTCCCTGTGTCAAACATGACGGTTCCTTTTTCGGTATTGATGAGGGTATTGTATCCGGTTACGTTACGTCACCCGCAAGCGGGTATGGGTTTTGGGGGTATAGTTAGCGGTTTTCTTTGCGAATAACAATCTTTAATGCTGACC
>JANQSK010000336.1 GCA_028284105.1 Anaerolineae bacterium | reverse complement strand
AGGATTTGGTTTGGATCGCCATGTCCGTGCGAATCGCCTTCATCATGACTATGACCGTGATCATCTTCATCATGTGAGTGATCATCATGGTCATGATCTTTATCATCTTGCGACTCTTCATCATCACTATCATCTTGGAAGAAAACGGCCGTTTTCCCTTCTGGACCATCACTTTCTAATGCCAGAACGGGTGCCGTTAATGCCAAAATTAAAAAGAATACAAATCCGGCAATGATCCATTGTTTTTCAACCAAAAATTTCATACGACCTCCGATACATTTATTTAGTTTCTATTAGAACAACCTTTCAATTTGATGAACGGAAAATACCCTTCTTCCAATGACAACACGTTAATCGGACTTTTTGCAAACAGTCAAAGCGTCTGCGAACAAAGATCAATGCATCAAACAAATGTTGATGTTTAGGTGTCATTCGGTAGTTCTTTAATAGGTTTAACGTTGTAAACAAAAAGTTTCATACCAACTAGTGTTCCGTCTAACAAAGATTGCCGCATAGATTTGAGTCACGGAACCTGAGGTTTTGACAAACAGGCGACATCGATTTGTCCGGCAAAAGAAGTTTGTCAAAATACTAGACTGGCTTAGATGTCAATATGTGGAAGCTCACCTTTTACCTTAAAGGAGATGGTTATATATGAAGCGTTTAACAGAATTCTGCCTATTTGGTTTGTCCATTCTTCTCTTGAATGGTTGTTTACAAAATCAATCCTCTCCGGAGGATATTCAAACCCTCCCCCTAACACCATCGACCGTTTCTCCTACATCAACTCCCGCAGTTGCCCTCATCCCAACCGAATCCATTGTTGACCCAACGGCCGTTTCTTTGCTTCCTCAACGCGTTCCCATCAATGAATTAACGGCCGTTTCTGCAGATGCCATTGCATATGTGCAAAATGAGCAGCTCATCATCCAAAAATTGCAAAATGGGGAACCCATATCGATGGTCAAAGGGGATCAATGCCCAATCACAAGATGGTGTGTGCTCGGTGGGCTCAAATGGTCACCAAACGGAAAATTTCTGCTTTACTATTTTGATGGCAGTTTACGTCTAACTGATCACCAAGGAAATGTTCAAATCATCAGCACCTTTGAAGAGCAAGGCGTTCCATATGAAGGAGCATGGTCACCAAACGGCCGTTCCATTGCTTTTATAAAACCTGTAGGCGTTGAATCTAGCCATGTTGATATAAGTCATAGTGAAATATGGATAGTCTCTGTCAATGAAAAAGGGATTTTAGGCACGTCAGAAAAAGTGGGTGACTGGTCAGCTGAATTTGAATACAAAAGCGGTCCTGGCAGCAGTCCTCTGGCAGAGCATCTTTATTATCGAGAAGGAGGGCAGGTTTTTAGCTTCATTTTAGGGCAACTATTGTGGACATCTGAAAACTTATTGCTTTATTCAATTGGTCAGCAACAATTTGAAATGGGACGCTTTGACCTCTCACAAAACAGTTTCTTGCCAAGTTACGAGCAACCTTTACACAACCTTGTCTTAAATAGCTCTGGCTCTCGTTTTTATGCCATCACCCAAATAAATAATCCATTTTTGAAAAAACACATTTTAGTAACTGGCACCCCAGATAACCTCGGTTTAAAAATTATTCCAACCTCTGCCCCTGTCTACACATTAAGTATGGGTCAGCAGAGCGACACTCTTTTTTACACATCACGAAATAAACTAGGTCGGGAGCAATATGACAGATTTTGGTTCTTTGAAACGTCTCTTTGGCAAATCAACAGTGAAACGCTTGATGATGAACAGCTCTTTGTGAGTTCAGCCTACCACGCATTGGCACAGCTGTCAGAAACATCAAATGGTGATCTTTTCTTAGTAGCAATTGAAAATGAACGGCCGTTAGCTGCTGCCACTCAGTTAGGCATACTCTCTCAAGAACAGCTCCAAGCCTATTCACCGCAACGACATATCGTCAAAATGCCTTCTGGTAGTCGGGAACTCCTGATGGTATTTTCCAATGCAGGTCTACCTTCACTTTCATTTGACCAGTCAGAACGCTAGGCTCCTCTCTAATCTGCGATAAAATAGCAGCTTGGAGAACGCCAATGGAAACAATGACCAAACCCGAGCTAACAACACACGATGCAGAAACATTAACTTATACCCTTTACAACATCTCCGGAACGGCGAAGCCATTGCCTGGGGAATGGGATGCCAACTTCCACATACAAACAGATGGGGATGGTTACGTCCTCAAAGTGATGCACGCGGAACAAAACACGGCCGTATTAGACCTCCAAGGTCAAGCACTGGCGCATCTAGCAAAAGAGGCCCCCGATGTAGGGTTGCCTCGCATTATCCCATTTGAAGATGGTGAGTTGATGCGCTCGGTTGAGATTAACGGCCGTTCACATCTTGTTTGGCTTCTCACCTATGTGCCTGGAGACGTGTTGGCTCATGCGACACCCAAAACAGCTGAAATGATGGTCAGCTTTGGCGAACTGCTTGGCAAAACAGATGCGGCCCTTGCCAGCTTTGAACATGAAGCTGGTGCTCGTGATCTCAAATGGGATATGGAGAAGTCGGGCTGGGTCCGAGAGCATATCCACCTGATCGAAGATGAAACGAGACGAGGCATTGTCGAATGTTTTATCGCTGAATTCGAAGATTTAGTTTATCCCAAGCTCATCACCCTCCGAAAAAGCATCATCCACAATGACGCCAACGATTACAACACTTTGGTCAGCCAGCCTTTGCCTCATCCACGGCAAGTGGTTTCCTTAATCGACTTTGGTGACATGCTGCGTTCCCAAACGATCAACAATCTAGCCATTGCCATTGCCTATGGGGTCATGGGTCAGG
>JANQSK010000287.1 GCA_028284105.1 Anaerolineae bacterium | reverse complement strand
TCAGCCCACCAGCTCGAACCTATGATACCAACTCGCACTTTTTCCATATAAAAATCTCCTTAACTTCGTGAAAATAATTATATCGATGTGTTGATTTTGGGTAAAATTGGCAATCTGTGCAATATATTGACAATATTTTGACAAAATGTGTATAATAGCGACCAGTTATCTGTAACAATATTTTACCTGAGTGGAGCACTTAATGACTACTGCACCAACAAATAAAATTGAATCACCTTCGTTTTTAAACAACATCACCTCCAACCAAGCCATGTGGGGCGGCATCATTTTCAGTGCCATATTCACGTTAATTATTTGGGCGCTTGACGCACGTTTTGATGCGCTGGAAGCCACCTTCCCCCCTGATCAAGGAGCAGCATGGTATGTATGGAAGTTACCCAATCCAACATTCGCAACCCGATTCTCTGCTTGGGCAAGCTACACAGTCCATCAAGTCCTGATTTGGGGCCTCATTTATTACGCTCAAAAGAATAAGCTTAAATACACAAAAGGATTACATCCAGTCAATGTCGCTGCATTAGCCATCAATGGGATATTCATCGTTTGGCACTTAGCACAAACCCATATTTGGTACGATGGCCTTGCGCAAGACGTTTCCGTATTTAGTTCTCAATGGTCAGTCATTATCCTTTTGGTTGCGGTTCTTCTCATGGAAAACCAAAGACGCGGCTTGTTTTTCGGTAAAGGTAAAAAGCTCACTTTTCTCAATGAAACCGGTCGTGTTATGAGAAAATATCATGGATATCTTTTCTCATGGGGCATTATTTACACATTTTGGTTCCATCCAATGATCGGTGAAGATCAGCATTTATTAGGTTTCTTTTACATGTTCTTGCTGATGACCCAATCAAGTCTCTTCTTCACACGTACCCATGTGAATAAATGGTGGATGGTCGTTCAAGAAGTAACAGTTACCGTTCATGGTACAATTGTTGCAGTGATTCACCAACAAGCATGGCCAATGTTCTTGTTCGGTTTCTTGGGGTTATTTATTACCACACAAATGCATGGTCTTGGATTATCAAAACGAGTTCGATGGTTTTTTGCCGGACTTTACGTCGCTGGGGTCGTGTTTGTATACAATCAGCGCGGTTGGAACAACCTCAATGAAATATTAAGGATTTCATTAGGTGAGCTCATCATGGTCTTTATCCTCGCAGGAATTGTGTGGGTTCTCATGAAAGCGTGGTCATATGGCAGTCGGGTTATTGGTTACGAAAGTGCCTAATTAAGAAACATCTCTAATCATCAATAAATAGAAAACAAAATGATTCACTAAGTGAATCATTTTGTTGCTTAGTAATTCTCGAAGTACAGGATTATTGCTATAAGTAAGATCATTAATCATTGCTATGCAAACTGAGCCTGCCTACATCGTTGGTCTGCTAGAAAAGGCTTGGGAGATATCTCGTTCAGATACCTCCAAGGCAAGTGCTCACCTGTCTTCAATTTACCCACTTATAAAGCAATTCATCCAAGAAAATAAATCTCAAAAAAATAATATTCAGTTCATTGAAAAAGTGGTACGTGGAGCGATCAGCTTTCATGATGAAAGGTACAAAGATGCTTTGCTGAAGCTGAGAGGCTCCCTTGACAGTCTGACCAACCAAGAATCAGCTCGTCTCTGGATTGGTCGTTCATACGGCTTGCTTGGAATTATTTACAGGCAGCTTGGTGATCGCTCATTAGCCATTGAGTTCATGCTAAAACGCCTTGAAATCGGTAAACAAATTAACGACGTCCATTTACAAAAAGATTCTTATAACACACTTGGCAACTTTTACGCTGATGCAAATGAACACCACAAAGCAATTGAATATTATAAACTCTCAGTCCCATTATCTAGACAAACTAAGGAAGTTTTCTCGCTAACATTTTGTTTCACTAATTTGTCAGAAAGTCTTATTCAAGTGGGGCAATATGATGAAGCAAGAAGCTTTTTAGAGGAAGCTATCGAACTAACTCAAGAGGAATATTATGCTTTCCCGCGTTGTATCCCGATTCATGGTTTAGGTGTATTAGAGACAGCCCTTGGAAACTTTGAAAAAAGTTTAGATTATTTTGAACAAGCAGCATCTTTAAACGAGAGTAATGGCAATGAATATACAAAAATAAAAATTTACCAAGGCTGGGGAGCTTTGTATTTAGCGTGGAACAAACCCAAACAGGCGGTAAAACATTTCGAAATAGCACTATCTGTATGCCACAAGATTGAAAATAGTGCTTTAGCTGTTCCTATTCTTGAAAAATTAGCCCCAACTCTCTACGAAATTGAAGAATATCAAAAAGCTGCAGAAGTTTATCAACTATTACATGAAGAAAATAGTCGAATATTTCAAGAACAAACTGAATTCAGAGTTCAAAATCTTGAAGTAAAATATCAAACTGAAACTGCACAAAAAGAAGCCCAATTCCTTCAAGAACAAAACCGAATATTAGAAAACAAGGTTAAAGAGCGAACCAAAACTTTAGCTGAACAAAAAAATCAGTTAGAAATTCTTCATCATGAGAAAAATGCCTTTTTTACTGTTCTAGCGCACGATATGCGGTCCCCATTAACAACAATTGGATTGAGAACAAATCTCATTCGTTTGCACCCTGAATTAGCATCCGAAAAGCCGCATTATTTAGATGCCATTCTGAATGCCCAAAAAACATTATCTCAGTTAGTCGAAAATATCATCGACCTTGAAAAACTTGAGGCCGGTCAACCAATTTCGCTAAACAAAAAGCTCATCAATTTAACCGAAGTTATTGAAGTATTAGTGGATCAGCATCAAAATTTAGCGAATCAAGACGAAATTAAACTTCGCTTTTTAGCACAAAAAAATAACATCATCGCCAATGTTGATCGTTTTCAGATCCAACGAATTGCAGACAATCTCATTTCGAATGCTATTAAATACACACCGATAAAAGGACAGGTTGATGTTTCGCTGGGGAAAGATGCGACTCATGCTTGGATAACAGTAAATGATACTGGTTTAGGTATCCATGAGAAAGGGCTCTCAAAAATTTTCAATCGATATTATCGAGTTGACGCCCACAAGCGAATAGCTCAAGGAGCGGGCTTAGGTCTTTCAATTGTGAAAGCGATAGTTGATGCTCACCAAGGGGAAATTAAAGTCGAAAGCGTGCCTAATCAAGGCACCTGCTTCACTGTGTTTTTACCTTTAGACTAATTTTACAAAAATTCGAGATTTACAGTTTTAGATAGGGTCGATTACGGATGGGTACAATTGTTAATTCACCATCATTTACCATTCCCAAAGAGTCTAACAATTCTTTTGCTTGGCGACGTAAGTTTTGATGTGCGTCTAAATAGGCTTGTTTTTCAAAAATATATGATTGACTATCATCACCAAATTTTGCACGCCACTGGACATTATTTGAGTCATGATGCACTTGAATGCCATGTTCGATATTTGCACACGAAGGATCGCCACACCAACAGGTCAAGATAAAAAATTCACCATCATTCTCTGAGCTTCTTTGAAATTGATGGAGGTCAATGGCTAACTCACCAAAATCGGCAATGGGCTTGTCATCAATCTGGGCTTCTACAATAAGATAGCCCAACGGATCATTTTGAAGATGATGAGCCTTCAATTGAAGTTCTAACTGATTCATTTTCACAACCTACTACTTATCTGCTTAAGTCATTAATATAGACAGCGTAAACGAAAAAGTTTTTTTTGGGAAGAAAAAGAGAGTAAATATTTTTTACTCTTAAGTACTAGGAAGATGAATTAGCTCCCTCTATCATCGGCTGCATTTCTTGAAGATGGCCCAAATCATGATCAAGCATGATTTTTAAAAGATCGACGAGTTTGATAGTTCCAAAAGTCAGATGGACTCCGGTGTTTTCCCAAGCTTCATCTGGCAACTGTTTTAAATCCAAAATAATTTCTTCACGATTTGCACGCCACTTATGAATAGACTCCTCCAAATCGAGATGACTAAAGTCTCGTCCATCGTTTAGGTAGTATTCAAATTCAGGGTTTTGACCTGATGCAATTAATCTTACTCGCTCTTTGAAGCATTCTTCTTCTGTTGTTGCCATATGGGCAGCAACTTCTCTAAATGACCACTCACCGGGGCTTAATCGCCAATCTTGTTTTAGATAAAACGGCCGTATTGCATCAACAAACTGTTTTTGACTTTCACGTAATTGCTGGTATATCTTCAATTCATCATTCATGAGCGTTAATTGTAATATAATCAATGACTTTATGAAATTGAGTCTATTTTTAGTTGCATTCACCATTTAGCCGATTGGAGAAACAATGAAAAATAAAGGGTATAGTATCAAACCTCATACCAATCTTGATGAAGCTTTTTTGTATCAAGCCGACCTAAGATATGCAGATTTAAGCTTTGCCTCTATCCAAAATGCCAACCTATCCGAAACTCAGATGAAATGGGCCAAGCTTATCGAAGCACAGCTTCAAAACAGTATCTTCCAATCAGCAGATGTCCGAAATGTCACATTTGAACAAGCAAACCTGTCTGGGGCAAATTTTGTAGAGGCCAACATGCTCCGGGTCAATTTAAAATTAGCAATTTGCCATTATCCACAATTTCGCTGGGCGAATATCCAAGACAGCCACTTTGACGGGGCTGATTTCACAGGGGCCATCCTATCGCGAGCAAATTTAAAACGAGGCTCATTCGAGCAGGCGATCTTGAAAGAAGCTTCTTTAGCTGGCACAAACCTCTTTGAAGCTAATTTCCAAAGTGCGGACTTAAGCGAAGCCGATTTAACCGATAGCGACCTTTATTGGGCCAATCTCAAAGAAGCCAACTTAAGGGATGCCAACTTAAAACAAGCGAGATTAAGTAGTGCCAATTTGACGGGCTCTGATTTAAGAGGCGCTAACTTGCAAGGGGCTTACTTACGCGGGGCCAAAATTGATAATGCCGACCTACGAGAAGCTGATTTTCGAGGAGCCATTTTTAATGACGATCAGCTTTGGCGAACAAATAATTTAAAAGGGGCCATTATGCCAAATGGGCAGGTTATTAGTTAGGTAAGCAGAATCCAATCACCTGCTTACTTTTAAAATTCTTCTTTTCCATTCACCTAATTGGTTTCCAACTAGGTTCTCAGATAAACTTCGGGCTGTTTTGTAACAAAGTAAGTTGGAGAGCTATTTTTGTCACTATCTAATTTCAAAGCCCGAGTCATTCTTTTATTATTTTTAGGCACCATCCTCCTCACAAGCTGCCAATCTAACAACAACTCATTAAGACTTGCTACAACGACAAGCACCTATGATTCAGGGTTATTAGACGCCCTCTTGTTAGACTTTGAAAGCCTTTTTGATGCTGAAGTGGACGTGATTGCCGTCGGCACAGGCCAGGCCATTGCTCTTGGGGAATCTGGGGATGTTGATGTTATTTTAGTTCATGCCCCTGAACGTGAAGAAGCGTTTGTCAATGCGGGGCACGGCACAAATAGATATGACGTCATGTATAACGACTTTATCATCGTAGGTCCCATTTCTGACCCAGCTGGTATTGCAGGCATGCCAACGGCAAGCGAAGCATTATCTGCCATTGCCGATACGGAATCGACTTTTGCTTCGAGAGGTGATGACAGTGGTACACACACAAAAGAGCTTTCTCTTTGGGAAGCCTCAAACTTAGAGCTACCTGCAAATGGAGGATGGTATAAATCGCTTGGACAAGGAATGGGTGATACATTACGTTTTGCAAATGAAACGGCCGCTTACACTTTAACCGATCGAGGGACCTATCTTGCTCTCCGAGATAATCTTCCAAATCTGCTTTTGATGGTCGGTGGAGATAGCATTGCCGATAATCAAGATAGCACCCTTTTTAACCCCTACGGCATCATTCCCGTCAATGGGGAAAAAGGGAACATCAACGAAGAGTTGGCCTTAGAATTTATCAATTGGCTTACATCAGAAAAGACACAAGAAGTTATCTCCGGATTTGGATTTGAATCAATTGGGCAACCTCTCTTTTATCCCAACTCAGCTGAATGGAATAACAGTCAATAAGTGATTCATGAGCACGCTGATTGAAGCAATAATCGATGCCATTGAGCTGTTGTTTCAGCTAGACCCAGCCCTCCTAGAAGTTGTCGGATTGACGCTCAGGGTGACGGGCAGCGCCTTATTTTTATCAATGATTGTGGGTATTCCCATCGGCATTTGGCTTGGGTTAGCTGAACGAATTCCGCTTTCGGGATGTTTGTTGCCATTAATTTACACAGGAATGGGATTACCACCGGTCGTCGTAGGGCTGTTCGTTTTTCTCTTCTTATCCAATCAAGGTCCTTTGGGCAGTTTACGATGGCTATTCACCCCAACAGCTATGATTGTTGCTCAAACGATTTTGGCACTTCCCCTAATTATTGGGTTAACTTTAACGGCCGTTCAATCACTCGACCCTAATTTACGATTGCAAATTCAATCTCTAGGCGCAACCAGAAGGCAACTTGCTTGGGCCTTACTTGTCGAGGCTCGCGTGGGGCTCTTTGCAGCGATTGTTGCTGCCTTTGGAGCAATCATTTCTGAAGTGGGTGCTGTCATTTTAGTTGGGGGAAATATTGAAGGTGAGACACGTGTTTTAACAACCGCTATCGTTTTAGAAACGCGAAAAGGCAACTTTGC
>JANQSK010000330.1 GCA_028284105.1 Anaerolineae bacterium | reverse complement strand
CAATGCACTCATCCCGAGAATTTCAGGATCATGCTCATCGATTGCTTCCATAAAATCTTCAACTGAGTTGTTGATACCGATGTTGATGACCTCGAAACCAGCTCCTTCCATCATCATTGACACAAGGTTTTTACCGATATCGTGAATGTCACCTTTGACGGTACCAATCACCATTTTGCCGATTTTTGGCGCACCAGTTTCTGCAAGCAACGGCCGTAAAATCGCCATACCGGCTTTCATCGCTTTGGCTGCCATCAAAACCTCGGGTACAAACAAGATACCATCACGGAAGTCAACACCAACGATGTCCATTCCAGCAACAAGCCCTTGGGTTAACACCTCGTAAGGCGTCTTACCACGACCTAAAGCTTCTTCAACCTCTTCGACGACTTCTTCGGCTAGACCATCATATAGGTCTTCGCCCATCAACTCATATAACTCTTCAATATCTAGTTCCGAAAGGATGATTTCCTCTTCGTCGCTCATATCATTGACTCCTTGCGCGATTTCGACGCCGACGACGTGTCGGACGATCTGATTCACTTTCTGAGACTTTTTTCTCTGGCAATATGCCATTTAAATGCGGGAAATTATCAGTGGCATGGGGGATGTGGATAGCACCTACAAATTCATTTTGGAATTCAGGATCAACGGCCGTTTCCACATAGGTAACCCATGTCGCAATTTTTTGGGCTTCAAGCCGCTTAGACTTGTTCAGTAAGGCAATTCTTGCCCCATCACCAGCTGCATTCCCAACTGCACTGACCTTTTGAAGGTCGCAATCAGGAATAAGCCCTAAAATCATGGCATATTTTGGATCAATGTAGCTCCCAAACGCACCTGCCATGACGATCTTATCAACGGTTTGAACACCCATGCGATTCATCAGCAATTTTGCGCCAGCATAGAGTGCAGCTTTGGCAAGTTGGATGTTGCGAACATCATCTTGTGTCACAATAATGACCTGACCGTTGGATGTTTCTTTTTCAGTAGCGAGGATGTATTCCCCTTTACGGCCGTTCCAGCGAACACGCTCGCTTTTGCAATTAGGATTAAAACGGCCGTCTGGATTCAAAATGTCCGCTAGGAACATTTCGGCAACCACTTCAATGATACCTGACCCGCAGATGCCGGTGGCTAAGTAGGCGGGTTGATCATCTGGTGGCACATCAGGCCCAATTTGCCAATCAGCAGACCAAGTTTCTTCACCAATAACGCGGAAATTGGCTTCTTTTGTCTCTTTAGAGATGCGGACGCGTTCGATAGCACCTGGTGCGGCACGCATGCCGTGTTCAATTTGTGCTCCCTCAAATGCAGGCCCTGTCGGGCTTGAGGCGCTCATCATTTGAGCCTTTGTTCCCAACGCTATTTCAGCATTGGTCCCGACATCAACCATCAGGAGCATTTCTTCTTGGTTATAAGGTTCTTCTGCGATAAGGGCTGCAACATTGTCTGCGCCCACATGCCCTGCTTCAGCAGGTAAAATGTGAATATTGGCATTTTTGTGGAAGCGTAAGCCTAAATCGCGCGCTTTGACATCCATCGAATCCCGATTGGCAAGGGCAAATGGTGCCCCGCCTAATTCAATTGGGTTGATGTTGAGCAGGATGTGAACCATAGTGGTATTGCCAGCAAAAACGGCTTCGTAGATGTCGCGATTTTGTAAACCGGCTGACCGAGCAGCGGATTGTGCAAGCTTGTTGAGGGCTTGAATAACGGCCGTATGCATTTTTTTCAGGCCATCACTATTGGTCATCGCAAAAGAAACGCGGCTCATTAAATCCTCACCATAAGTGATTTGCGGATTCATGATCGATTCTGTTGCTAATACCTCACCGGTGCGTAAATCACAAAGATGCCCCGCAATAGTCGTGCTCCCAATGTCAACTGCAAGGCCATAGGCTCCCTCTTGGTAACCTGGTTTGACATCAATAACTTCGCGATCTTGCCATATGGTGACAGTCACTCCCCAGCCTTCTTTGCGAAGTGTTTCTTGTAGATAGTGCAAAACATGCACATCGATAGAGAGGTTTTCGAGGTCCCACTTATCTTTGAGCGCTGATTGGAGCCTTCCCCAATCTCCGCGATGCTCCCCTAATTCTGCGCGCTCAACTTCAACGTAATATTGACGAATTGCAGGTTTGATATCAATGACTCTGTCGGTCGCTGATTTACGAATGACCTGCTTTTGAGCACGACTCTCTTCAGGGACAAAAATGAGCACATCCCCTTGGACTTTCGCTTGACAGGAGAGGCGG
>JANQSK010000327.1 GCA_028284105.1 Anaerolineae bacterium | reverse complement strand
ATTGTCTGGTGGTTTGGACCCAACAGCCCTTTATCCTCCAAAACGATTCTTTGGTACAGCCCGTAATTTGGAATTTGGCGGAAGTTTAACCATCATTGCCACTTGCTTGGTTGACACCGGCAGCCGTATGGACGATGTTATTTACGAAGAGTTTAAGGGAACGGGTAATATGGAATTGATGCTTAGTCGTCGATTGCAAGAACGACGAATCTTCCCTGCCTATGATATCGAACGCTCAAGTACACGTCGTGAAGATCTCTTGTTATCAGGTGATGAGCTTTCTCGTGTTTACATTATGCGTCGCATGTTGGGTCACTTGATGGATACTCCGGGGTATGACATCAGCAGCGCCACAGATGCTGTGCTTAAGCGAATGCGTGGCACTGAAACAAATTATGAGTTCCTTGAGACGCTTACCAAAGATATGTAGATTTTGATATCTCTGAACACTTAATAGATTTTTAGAAAAGGGCTACGAATTCGTAGCCCTTTTTGGTTGTTTATGGGGCTTGTGATAGCATTTTCTGGTTATGGATGAGCAAAATAATTTTGGTTTCCGCACAATTTTATATTGGCTTTTAGGCGTTGTGGCGATTGGTGCTTTTATTTGGCAAGTCGCATCATCCCCAGAAGTCTCGGAACCGAGCTTGGCTCAGGAAGAGTCTTTGTCAATTCAGCTCGTTGAAGAGCCGGTTGTTGAAACTTCTGAAGAGATTGTTGAGCGTCCATCAGAAGCTAATGTGACGCTATTCAATAATCTACCAACCATTAATGAAGATAGCCTGGCACTTAATCCAAATCCCAGAACATATCAAGCTAAGTTGCCTAATCACAACTTTCTTACGCATACCGTTGAGCGTGGTGAAACTCCAAACATTATTGCGGATCAATATAATATTACTTCTGAAACTTTATTGGGTGGGAATCCTTGGTTAAATCAAGAATCTAATGCACTTCAATCAGGTGCTGAGCTTGTCATTTTGCCTGTTGATGGTGTGTTGCATGAGGTTCAACCTGGTGAGACTTTAGAATCTATTGCTGAAGATTATGATGTTACCATTGATGAGATAGTCGCTTATGCGTCTAATAATCTTGAACCTCCTTTCTTTAGACTTGTGCCAGAAACTGAAATATTAATTCCAGGTGCTACAGTAGGTCAATTTTATTGGACGGCACCTAAAACTGTTGGTGGTGGCGGTGGAAGCCAGCAATGGCAAATTGTCGGGACAGGATTCTTTACTTGGCCCATTACAAGCCGATGTATGACCCAATATTATTGGTATGGACACCCTGGTATTGATGTTGGTTTGCCAGAAGGCTCAAGCGTTCTGGCGGCAGACCATGGCACAATAACCTACGCCAGCTGGGCATCGGGATCCTATTATGACTATGGTAATTTGATTGTCATTAATCATGGAAATGGGTTTGAGACATTATATGCACATTTAAGCAGTATTAATGTTTTTCCCGGCCAAATCGTCAGACAAGGTGATTTTATTGGCCTCACCGGAAATACAGGGCGTTCCAGTGGCCCTCATTTGCATTTTGAAATTCGTTTGAATGATTTTCGAGACGATCCGCTCTTTTATTTGGGTGGCCCCGTTCAAAACTGCTAAATTCCCAACCTCGAACATTTATGAATTTACGTCAACAGATTGAAAAATATCAAAAGGTATTGCTGTTTGCCATAATGGGGTTATTGGTTGTAGTGGGTTTATTTGGCCAACGGCCGTTAATATCTCAAGACTCAAGCAGAGAAGAAGACGAATTCATTGAACCCAACTCAACAGATAGCATATCTGAAAATGCTGACCAAGACGGTGTAAGCGAGTCCTTATTGGAAGATATTCCGGTATTGAATGACAGTGGATTCTCACCAGAATTGAATCCGTTGACATTTGAAAACAGTGTGCCTACACACGATTTTGTAACCTATGTCGTTCAAAGAGGAGACACGCCAAATTCGATTGCCGATCGATTTAATATTTCCCCTGAAACAATATTAGGAGGCAATCCCCAACTGAGCGAAGAATCTAGTCTTCTCCAAATTGGGACAGAATTAATCATTTTACCGGTAGATGGTGTTTTGCATACCGTACAGCCTGGTGAATCGATTGAAGATCTTCAGCTCCGCTATGGTATTTCTATTGAGGAGATGATTGCATATGAACCTAATAATCTCTCATTTCCCTTTCGTTTAGAACCCGAAAGCCAAATCGTTGTACCGGGGGCACTACGCGAGCTTTTTGTCTGGACTCCTCCTGACCTGTCCTCGGTAGGTGGCACTTCATCAGAAGGGAGTGGCGTCACCCCCATTATTGTTGGGACAGGAACATATGTGTATCCGGTTAATTCTCGTAATTTCACCCAATTTTTTTGGTATGGTCATCCCGGTATTGACATTGCATTAGTTGAAGGATCGGCCGTTTATGCATCTGATACAGGAACGGTTACTTTTGCGGGTTGGAATAACTTTGGCTATGGAAACTTGATCGTTGTGAACCATGGCAATGGATTTGAGACATTTTACGCTCACTTAAGCGGCATCAATGTCGTGCCGGGCCAGATTGTGTATCAGGGAAATGTGATTGGGGCATCGGGTAATACGGGTAATTCGTCTGGCCCCCACATTCATTTTGAAATTAGATTAAACAATAATCGGGATAATCCCTGTTGGTATATTGGTTGTTAAGGAATGATTGAATCAGAAAATCAAATTAATGAACAAAAGAGATCGGGTTTCCTTTTTTGGGTGTTGATTTTTACTTTGAATTTTTTGCTCTTTCTCCCTATTTTTTTGTTTTACAATTTCAGATCAGACTTTTTTCCCACTGCTGAGTTGGAAAGCTGGTCGCTGGATACCATAACGGCCGTATTATTTGAGCAACGATTAAATCTTGACATTTTCCGCTTCCAAATAGAATGGCTTTTACTCATTTTACTGTGGGTATGGTTTAAACCTATTCGAAAAAAATGGGTTCTCTTTTTGATGTTCCTGCTTTATATCGTTCAATTGGTTTATATGATTTATGAAGGGTTTATTCGCTCCTTTTATCTATTAGAGCCAGCTTTTTTCAATGATTACTTCCTTTTTGCGGATCTGACTCAATTTGTGATCAAAAATTTAGACTTAACATTATTAGTTTACGGTCTGTCACCCTTCTTGCTCCTTTTGATTTTAGTCGGCCTTTATCGCTTTTTTGTTTGGCTGTTCTATCTACATCCGACCCATCTTTCCTTTGGCTCAAAGTTGATTTTTACGCTTTTTTGTGCGTTTTTACTTTTTTCAATTAGCACAAATGAAGTGAATGCCTATCAACCAGAGGCAGCCATTAGTAGTTTTGCAGCAAAGATTGGGCATAACTTTGTTTTATCCAAAGATGCCCAAGCAAATGCCAACCGATTTGATAAAACTGAGATTGCTTCAGTTTATAATTACGCTCCATTTCAGTTAGAAGAACGCCCAAATATTTATCTAATTTTTATTGAATCCTATGGTAGCGTGCTTTATCAACGCTCAGATTTTTTGTCTGCAACGATCACAACGATGCGCTCTTTGGATGAGAAGCTGTTAGAAAATGATTGGTATGTGGCTTCAACGATGAGTGATGCACCAACCTGGGGTGGGGGATCATGGATTTCTTATACAAGTGCTCTATCAGGTGTTCGATTGGAGACGCACGCTGAGTACCTTACATTATTGAATCAATATTACAATGAGCCGTTTCCACACCTCATAAACTATCTCCGTGATCAAGGGTATCGTAGCTATCGCCTCTCATCAATTTCTCGTGAGCTTGATGATGTGCAGTTGGATCGATACCAAGATTTTTATGGTTTTGATGAATGGCTGCGTTTTGGTGACTTAAATTATGAAGGACCGTTGTATGGTTGGGGGCCTTCCCCACCTGATCAGTATGCCATACATTTTGCACATGATTACATGAACACCGCTTCGGATGACCCAAATCTCTTTTTTTATATCACCCAAAACTCTCATTATCCATGGTTTCCGTTGCCTGACGTTGCAGACAATTGGCAAGATTTTAATGCTATGAGCAGTATTGATGAATCTCCTTCCCAAAGCTTTTCCCAAGAAGAGTTGCGTCAAAATTATTTGCGATCCATTCAATATGAAATGGAGATGCTTGTTCACTTTATTATGACAGAAGGGGATGAAAACGATATTTTTGTGTTAATGGGGGATCATCAACCTGCCCGGGTGGCGAGGAGAGATGATGGGTTTGATACGCCGATTCATGTGATAAGCCGAAACGAAGCATTTGTTGATTCTTTTTTACAATATGATTTTTTACCTCAATTGCAGACTCGAAATGTAGACCCCACTATGAATCATGAGGGGTTCTATTCTTTGTTTATGCAGCTTTTGATTCGTTCTTTTGGGGATGACCTTGCCAACAGTGATGCTTTACCCGCTTTTTCCCCGTCAGGTTTAATATTTGAAAAACAGGAGTGATATTTAATGAAACGTTTATTGATTTTAATTGGAATAGCTTTATTTTTAGTGGCTTGTGGCGGCGAAACGGCCGTTTCTGAAGCCCCTGTTGTGGAAGACGTTCAGGTTGAAGCCACAGATGTGCCTGCGGAGGAGCCTGTTGCAAGCAATGAACCCGTTACTTATGCAATTGGTGGCGAAGAAAGTGTGTCACGCACGTATAGCATTGTCGCCGAAGAATCAACTGCATCATACTTAGTTGATGAAGAGTTTTTTGCGGATGCACTCACCAAATTTAACATTCAACCTGGTGATGTTGATGTGGTTGGCAGCACCAATGACATGAGTGGTGAGCTCCAACTCAATTTTGGAAATGCTGATTTACTAGAAAGTGGATCTTTTGTTGTGAATCTCGTTTCCCTCGCCACTGATCAAAATCGGCGAGACAATTTTATTCGTGACAATCATTTAGAGTCCAACCGCTTTCCTGAAGCAGTGTTCGAAGCCAAATCAGTTTCGGGCATGCCAGATTCTTACACCGAAGGGGAAACAATCGCATTTGATTTACTTGGTGACATTACGATTCGTGACATCACAAAAGAAGTTACTTTTGAAGTCACGGCCGTTTTGCAAGACGGTCGATTAACTGGTGTCGCGCGATTGCCCATTACCATGTCGACCTTTGGTATTGAGCCCCCTAACTTTGCGAACACGTTAACGGTTGCTGATGAGTTTGTGATTCAAGTGGAATTTACGGCCGTTGAGAGCTAAAGGAAATTAAAAAGAGGCTGAATTACTCAGCCTCTTTTTAATTTGTTATTTTGAATATCCGTTTGGATTGGCTTGATGCCACTTCCAAGCGGTTTCAATAATTCGTTCTAAATCGGTGTAAATGGGCTGCCAGCCCAAATCATGATTGATCGTTTCGCTACTTGCAATCAAAATATCAGGATCCCCAGGGCGGCGATCACCCACCTCGGCTGGAATGGGGTGGCCTGTTACTTTTCGCGCCGTTTCAATGACTTGACGAATCGTATACCCACGGCCGTTTCCTAAATTGTATTTACGGCTAGGACCGTTTTCGAGGGCTCGCATTGCCAGAATGTGGGCTTCAGCTAAATCAACAACGTGGATGTAGTCACGGACGCAAGTGCCATCGGGCGTATCGTAATCATCTCCGAAAATGACGATTTTTTCTCTTTGGCCAAGTGCAACCTCTAAAACAAGTGGAATCAAATGGGTTTCTGGCGCATGGTCTTCACCCCGTTCTTCGGTAGCACCGCAAGCGTTAAAGTATCGCAAGCAGGCATAGCGCATGTCATAGATGCGATCCATCCAGTGTAAATAGCGTTCAATAATGTATTTT
>JANQSK010000239.1 GCA_028284105.1 Anaerolineae bacterium | reverse complement strand
GAACGATTGCATCACAAGGAGCCGTAATGTTGCTGAGAACCGTTCCGTCTAAATCCTCAATCGTGCCAATTAATTCATTTTCACGAACGTGTTCCCCTTGATCATAAATGTGTTTAAAAATGCCGGGAACTGGAGCCAGCACACGTAAGCGATCCGGTTTGAGGAAAAGTTGGTCTGGTTCTATTTCAAGCGCCCCGGTCATCATGCCAAAATGCTTTAAGAGATTGAAGACGCCCGTTACATGTCCCGCGACCTCTTTTTCACCTGGCTGCGTTCGGTAGCCTAAACCAGATTCACTGATGATGGATGGGATGCCCGCTTTGATAGCTTCATAAACGAGTGAGCCAGGGGCGGTGTGACTGATGTCGCTTCGGCTAGACAAGCAGTAGCGCATGCCGAATTGGGTCCCCATTTGACGAAGGATAGTATCCATTTCACCCGTCCCCTGTAGAAAAATGGTATGCATCAGATGGGATTCGAGCAGCTCTCCTCCTCTCAAATCGACATGGTAATCTGAGCCTAAGATGAACTCATGGAACAGCTTGTGGGCCAACACTTCCGTGACAGTGCCTTTTGGGTCTCCGGGAAACACCTTCGTAATGTCTAGTCCATCCATCGGGCTCAAAGATTGGGTCAGCGCAAACATAGGCGTCCGAAATTGGAACACGGGCATGTTAACGACAGGAATAATGACAACGCTGCCTGATAATGCTTGAGGATCGATCTGTTGGTAGAGACGGCCTGCCGCTTCAACCCCGCAATATTCTAGCGGATAGAGCCCCGCTGTAACTGTGAACGTCGGCCCATCATTCTTTCCCTTGATGACCATCACAGGCATATCAAATTTGCTGGCCAATGTATCGATGACATTGATATAGCCCCAATTTTTTTCTCCAGCCTTGACGTTTTTAGGATCGAAATATTTTTGGTTTGTCATGTTCTTGTCCAAATCAACTATTAAAATATGAGGTGGGTTTAAAGCTTGCTAACAGCTGATCAATGACCCAGTTGGTTCGAGCCGCACTAATGCCGTGGCTTGGACAACGGCCGTTTCCAGTCAACTCGTCCACAACTGTTTGAATAAGCGGCTGCTGGATGTGAGGCACATCTGGAAAATTGAATTCTGTTTCTGACTCAGCTGTTTTCAAGATGATCGGGCCATTTCCGAATGTATCGTAACAGATCTTCCCCTTACTCCCGATAATTTCCGTTTTATCCTCTTGCTCAAAGGCCGAAAATGAGAAGCTTCCAGTTCCTTGAAGGCCCGAGTTAAATAGAAATGAACCGGTTACTATATCTTCGGCCGTGTAATTGCCAGCTTGATTGGATGCAAACCCGCTGACCTGAGCAATTGGTCCAAAAAAGAAGTCTAAAAGATCAAAAATGTGGGAAGCGAGATCGACAAAATAACCGCCGCCCGAAATTTCAGAATTGAGTCGCCAGCCTCGCGTCGCTGGATCAGATTCTTGGGGTAAGGCAGGTCGATACAGTGTCACCGACACTAGCCGAACCTCGCCAATCGCGCCAGACTCAATAAGCGCTTTGATCTTTAGAAAACGAGGAAGTGTGCGCCGGTAGTAGGCGACGAAAAGCGGTAGCTTGGCCTGTGTTGCTGCATCCAACATCTCTTGGCATTCAGCGTGATTTAAGGCCATGGGCTTTTCAACATAAACGGGCTTGCCAGCTGCAAGTGCCATCAGCGTATATTTTTTGTGCGTAGAGGGTGGAGTGGCGACATAAACGGCATTGACCGACGGATCGTTGATTAACTGCCCTGCATCATCATAATGATTGGGAACATGATGGCGCTTGGCATAATCTGCTGCAAGCATGCCATTGCGCCGCATGACGGCAACAAGGGACGATCGGTCTGCTTTTTGTAAGGCGGGACCGCTTTTGACTTCAGTAACATCACCACATCCAATGATGCCCCATTTGACTGATTCCATAATTTATTGCCGCTTTTTTATCTTGCAGAATTTGCACTTTGAATAAGTTGTTTTTGCCCCATTCATCAGAGGAGATGATGTTGGTCATTTAACCTTTCACATAGGGTTCTAGAATCTGTACCCCCAACTGTACCCATATAGGGTACCTACTGTAGGCCAAAATTTTATTTAATACAAACATCAACGAATTCCAAACAAATCATGCAATTTCTAAAGGCAGGCATGAACTAGGAAATGCTATTAGAAATTTTGTAAACAAAAGGAAAATATCATGTTTAGACAACCTCTTACCAACCATATGCTCAAAACAGCTCATGATGAGTTTGCCCCAAATCATGAATCTCATGAAATGTCTTCAGCGCTTTTCACCTTATTCAAAGTTGTGGGGAGTTTAGGTGGTTTATTGATCACGGCCGCATTTATTGCTGAAATGGTGCTTCTTTAAAAAGTATCTCTTTTGTATCCCTGCATGGGTACCTATCATGAAAAGCAAGCTGGTTTAATTGCCGTGTCGCAAGGAGGAATGATATGTTCAAAACAAAAATCTTGCCCTCTCAGCCTGAAGAGTTAACGGCCGTTTGGTTAACGGATATTCTGCAAGACAGAGGTGTTATTGAAAATACGGCCGTTACTACTATTTCGTATGAAATTTTGGGAGGGGCTGGCTATGTTGGGCAGATGGCACGGGTTTATCTCACGTATGATGACCCAAATCCAGATTGGCCTACTTCGCTGATTGCTAAATTTTCAAGTCCCGATCCTGAATTGCGTGAAGGGTTTTACGATTTGTATGCCCGTGAAGTGATGGTTTATCAAGAGCTGGCAGATGAGATCTCATTAACACTCCCCGTCTGCTACTTTAGTGAGCTAGAAGAAGATACCGGCTGTTCACTCCTGATATTAGAAGATTTAAGTCATTTACGCGTTGATCCAGTCACCGATGGATGCACATTCAACGATGCTGAGTTGGTCGTTTCCCAATTTGCACAGCACCATGCTCAGTGGTGGGACTCATCGCGTTTAGATGAGATTGCGCTTATCCAAGTGGATGACAACTACGATCCTGAATGGTTAGAAACGTATAAAGCGTGGTGGTTGGCGTTTGAAGGGAAAATTTGCGAAGTCGTTCCCGATAGCTTTATGCCCGCAGCCTTTCTTGATATGGGAGAGCGTTATTCGAGCCAAGTACAAGCGGTTTATGACAAAACAAAATCGACCCCTGACACCCTGTTACACAAAGATACCCATATGGACAATTTTATGTTTGCAGATGGGATAAATGATTCTTCATTAACAGTATTAGATTGGCAACTATGTGGTCGAGGTTCTGGTGTGAGAGATATGACCTACTTCATGATCTTCTCAATGTCTGTTCAATTACGGCGTCAATCTGAGCGTCGCCTTATTAAAACATATCATGATACCTTGATCGGTTTTGGGGTGCAGAATTATAGCTTTGAGCAATGTTGGCATGATTACCGCTTGGCCTTCTTTGGCGCCTTCACAACGATTGTGATCGCGACAAATATCGTTGATTTTTCAGGTGACCATGGTCGTCAGCTCATCAATGTATTAATTCCCCGATTAGTTAGCTTTGCTGAGGATCATCAAGTATCTGAGTTCTTGACCTGAGCGGATTAGGGGTAATGAATTTAAGTTTGTCCCACTTTTTATATCACATAGAAGAAAGAAGGTGGATTGTATGAGGATTTGGAAGGAGAGCATGGAAGGAGGTAGGAATGACTGCCGCTTTCCCACATTTTGATAAGGATCTCTTTCTATTTATGGCTTTGCCACAAGGAGAAATACCGATGATTTACAGCATATTATGGATCAACACTGTGCCAGGGACGCGTGATGATGGACTCGCTCATTTACAAAAATGGGCTCAAATTGTTGAAGAGGATTTCAAAACAGAATGCGGCATTTTATTGCAGGTGACCTCCGGATCACCTTATCTCGCTGGTGTTGTGACAGCTCACGAAAATATGGGGGCGATGGTCAGTAATATCGACGCACAAGCTTCATCAGAGCAGTTTCAAAAATGGAATGAGGATTCTGAGGGATTGTTAGATTGGGCCTCATCAGAATGGCAAACGTTCCGACAATTAAGTGCAGAATCCAACCCACTCCCTAATTTTATCTCTGTTATTGCATCTGATATCAAGCCAGGGCAGTTGATGCAAGGGCGGGAATTTATGGCGAGGGTTGCTGACCATATTACATCAACGTATGGTGTGGTGTGCCTCGAAGGAGGCTCCCATTATCGTCATTCATGGGTGATGAACTATGACAGCTTGGATCGGTATGAAGAGGTGAATCTTGCTTTGGGTAGCGATGAGGTTTGGGCCAAGCTCGCCGGTGAGATGCTCAACTACTTTGACAATACCAACCTTGAGAAAAATATCGGCCGTTACGTTTAAGTGCGATCTAGTGTTAAGAAGATTTTTGCACCTTTTGTGGATACGAATCGGTTTATGCCGATTTGTATCCATTTTGTATCCCTTAATGAGTATCAATAAACAACAAAACGTTGTTTAATATGGAGTATAAGGGTCAATTTTCAATCAACATTTTTCAAAAATTTATAGAATTAATAGCTCCGTTTTGTTAAGTGTTCCGAAGACCTGATGTTGCTAGTTTTGTTTTAATCATGGGGTAAGATTGGCGTAGGGAAATACTCATTTCTTTACGCCTATTTTTTAACCATCGAAAATCCAATTTAGTTGCTACTCAAAAATAGCGGTCGAGCAATCATCTGGAAAATGAGTTTGTGGGTCAACTCGATTCAATGAGAAAGGAATATCATTATGGAATTAATTGCGATTCACCTCGGAGAACATCAATCTCACATTCGACAGCTTTTTTCAGAATATCTTGGTTGGGTAGCTGACAATGCGAATCAATTTTGGGGGACATCACATAGCGTAGAAGAAGTTGACACTTTTGTAGAAGAAGATTTAGAAACGGTTGACCGTCTGTTGCCGCCAAACGGCCGTTTTTATTTAGCGCAGGTTGATGGTGAGATTGTGGGGATGGGAGGCATCAAACAGCTTGACACCGAAAGAGGCGAAATCAAGCGGATGTATGTTCAAGATCGAGCGCGTGGACTTGGCGTTGGCAAAGGGATATTGACACACTTAATAAACAACGCTCTGGACCTAAATTACAAAACAATCTACCTCGATAGTCCTAATTTTTGTACAACAGCCCATCAAATGTATGAGGCGTTTGGTTTCAAATATACCCAGCCCTACCCTGGTAATGAAAATCCTGAAGAGATGCATCAATTTTTAAAATTCATGAAACTTGATTTGATAAAGGAGCTTTAAGTGATTTATCAGTTTGAAGATAAAGCACCTCGATTGGCGGAAGGTGTGTTTGTGGCACCAAATGCTACAGTCATTGGCAATGTTGTCGCTGATGAGAACGTCTCTATTTGGTTTGGCACCATCATCCGAGGGGATACGGGCATCATCAAAATTGGAAGAGGGAGCAACATTCAGGAAAGCTGCGTTGTCCATGTGAATGATCAAGCTGACACAATCATTGGGGAGGACGTCACGCTTGGACATGGCGTTATTGTCGAGGGATGCACCATCGGTGATCGCTGTCTAATTGGCATGGGGGCGATTGTGCTTAGTGGGGCAACGATTGGGGCAGGTAGCGTAGTGGCTGCTGGCGCGGTTGTTCGTGAAGGGCAATCAATACCTGAGGGCATGCTGGTAGCTGGTGTGCCTGCGAAG
>JANQSK010000217.1 GCA_028284105.1 Anaerolineae bacterium | reverse complement strand
GAGCTTAGATGATTCAGCCAATCGTCGGTTGTTTCAATCTGAAGGTTTTCTCGCTACAGATGAGTTGCTCAAGCGCTCTATACGCATAGTGTCTGAGATGGTGATTGATGAAACGGCCGTTGCACGAAATATGGCGATTTATGGCCCATTTGCCGCAACGGAGCGTGTGTTGATGGCCGTTGTTGGGGCAGGGGGGAGTCGGCAAGATGGACATGAATGGATCCGTGACGCTAGTTTACAGGCTTGGGCTGCCCTCCGAGAGGGGCAAGAGAATCCATTGACATCACTCCTACAAAATCATGAAGAAATCACTCAATATGTGCCTGCCAATGAAATAGAATCATTAATGGATGCCACTGCACACACTGGAACAGCTCGTGAACGTGCTTTACAGTTGGCGCAGATGGTGCGTGATGCCATCAACTAAGCATTGGGATCAAGGATCTGAGTCTATCGTTATTTAAAGCCTCTCAACAGAAAAACACAAACAATTACTTAAGACCTTGGCTTTCTATGTATTTCAAAAATAAATATATAGGAAGTCGAGGTGTTCAATATATCAACGTTTAAGGCTGGTTCGCGTAAACAGTATTTAAAGTTTGAGGAGTTGTTATGTTCTTGTTGAATCTTGAATGACGACTAACAAATTTTTCAACAGCATTGATTCATGGAAAAAATGGGCAGGGTATTTTGTGAAAAATTGAGCTAATTTTTTTTCATGCTCTTGCTCAAAAAGCTGATGCCCTATTTGACGCAAAAATAGCTTATCCTCACCAGTTGCCCCTTCATTTAGAAAATATTCCACATCATCAGCTGACCATAAGTCAAAACGAACTGTTGGATCGACCAAATAGACAAGCTCAGCAGGCAACAGATCAAGCACTGGTGCTTCTTGCCATCGGGACAGCTGGCTAAAAAACAGATGTATTTTCTGTGTCTCTGCATATCGCTTGATGGGATACTGCTTGTAAAGCTTTGAGAGCTTTAAAGCCGATTCGACTGGAAGTTCAATCAGCTTCTGTTTGATTTCAAAATAATGTTGCTGTCTTTCTTTGGGGAGTTTTAAAAATCCTTCGGCTGTAAGGCTGGCTTCGTCAGCTAAAAAGGCGTTAAGAATGGGGGGGAGAAAATTGTATTCTTCTGGAAGGGAAAACGGCCGTTTTTCTGGCTTGCGTCTTTTTGGCATAAAGATAAATATGGAGTGACTGCCACCCCAATTCTGGAATGAAAATCAAAGATGGCAGTCATGTTTTTTGATTACATGGTGAACGTTTCGTACACTGAAACTTGACCACCGTGTTTTGTATGTGGGTGGTTTTTCACTTTGGCAACGGCGTCATCTAGTGAATCGGCTGAAATCACAGTGTACCCTGTGGCAGGTGGATTGCTCACTGGGCCGTCACTTACCGAGCCATCACTGTTGACACTTTTTGATTGGCTGAATGGATTGCCACCATCAACTATAGCATCACCCATCGCACCATACCAAGCACCCCATGCTGCCATAACGGCCTGCTGGTCTTCTTCGCTTTCAGGAATTGTTCCGCCCGAATAAATCAATACAAAATTTGTCATGGTTTTTCTCCTTAGTGGGTTATAAAAAATCGATAAAATTGTGGACTTCTATCAATACGACGATCGAGGACTGCATTAATCGACACCATTATAGATGAGTTTTTAAATTTTCTGTGACGTTTTTCCTATATCCAGATAACAGTCAACTGTCTATAGTAATCTCAACTTCACGCTTGCCATAAAGAGTGAGCAGACTCTTGGCAAAAGACCACACAACAATTCTGAGCAGTTGAATAATTGACATTCGGTAGAGCGACCGAATCTTGTGTGCTGTATTGGTAATTTACGGCCGTTTTCGTGAAGAACGGCAAAAGAAGAAGCGGTGTTTCAGTTTGTTCATAAGCGTGACCGACTGATGCACAAATGTATTGGAGCAGAATACAATGATAAATCAACCTGTGAAGCGTCGAGCCGTATCGACGCGTCCCTCGCCGTCGTCATATTCCCTAAAAACCTTACTGGCAACCAATTTAGCAACCCTTATTGTGGCGGTTGCTGTCTTTTTCCTCACCTCAATCATGTTTGCCCAAGAAGCTGACATGATTATTCGTGGTGGTGAATCTGTGATGTTGCACTGTGATGGTCGTCGATTCAACACAAATCGCATTTCCCGTACCGATATGGAAATGACCTGTATCGCCTTGCCAGGTCAAGAAGTCCCTCCACCAGTCCCGACAGAGGTGCCCGTTGAACCCACGGCAATCCCAGTTGAGCCAACAGCAGCCCCAATTGAACCGACAGTGGTTCCCATTGAGCCTACCGTTGTTCCTGTTGAACCCACTGAGGTTCCTGTGATTCCTCCACCATCGCCACCTGAAGAACCACCAGCACCTCCTTCACAACCTCCTATCACAGGTCGTGCGTTCTATGTTTCAAAATTGGGGAATAATACAGACGGTCTGTCTTGGGGGTCAGCTTGGAATGAGTTAAATCAAGTTGATTGGTCACAGTTCCAACCGGGTGACACCCTTTTAGTTGATGGCGGTGCTGACAGCATGACGTACAGCACAACGTTACAGCCGACTACAAGCGGGACAGCTTCAGAACCGATTCGCATTCAATTAGCCAGTGAAAACGGCCGTAATGGCCAAGCCATCATATTTGGTGGTCGCAGCACGCCATTGCCCCACTGTGGTCAAACAAGCTACTCATACAACCCAGATATCTTAACAACCAATGGCGCAAAATTTGAAAATGTGTCTTGGATTACGATCGATGGCACCAAATGGCGTGGTATTGTCATTCACGGCATGAATGGAGACGGCATTCGACTCTATGCCAACACCGACAACCTCACTTTCCGCCACATGGAAATTTATGATAATGGCACCATCAAGCAAAGCGGTGGCACCTATTACTCGGATGCCAAAGGGATTCGTTTAGAAGGCTCAAACCATATCGTGGAACGCACCATCATTCATGACAATGGTCAGGATGCAATTCAAAGTAACGGGGCCAACGTGAGTAACTTCACCATTCGTGAATCTTGGTTCTATAACGGCCGTGAACATCCAAATATTGATCAATCTTATAATTACTGCACCCACAGTGATGCGCTGCAAATTTTTGATGGGGGCGTTGTAAGTGGCATCACGATTGAAGATTCTGTGCTTGGCCCTGGATTTACCAATACGATTCTTTTGGGTGACAAGAATGTGGATGTTAATAATGTAACCATTAACAACGTTCTTTTACTCAAAGGGGCTGAAAATAGTATTAGTGCCCACAGCTCTGCAACAACTTCCGTTAATAACTGGAACATTTCAAATGTCACCGTCTATGGGCCAAACACAGCATATAACGCGATTACTTACAAAGGCCGTCAATTGAGCATTACTAACAGCGTATTCGTGGGTAGTCATATCAATATTCCAAATACAGCACCTGCTGTAAGCAACAACTGCCAATGGGATACAACGGGTATTGATATTGGGTCTGACACAAATCCACAGTTTGAGTCTGTCTCCCCCGATGCCTTTTCAGACGGAAATTATGTTATCAATGAACATACCTGTGCTAACAGCGGTTCATCGATAACGTCAATTGATGATTTGTTTGCCCTACCTGATAATCAATAATGATTTCTTGAATAAAAATGAGCTAATCACTTTTTACCCTTCTAAGAAGTAACCTGCAAAGTGCTGTGATAATTATTATCATGGCACTTTGTGTTTGGATTGTAAGTGGCGTTGCATGTTTCTAAAGGCATATTGAGATAGCTTATCGGATTTATTATTTGAGAGAATTATGATTGTATTGGAATTTCGTCGACTGATTTTGAATATTATTTTATTGGGGTTAATGGTCCTTGTTATTAGTTGCGGGGAAAATGTTGAGCCAGAAGCAATTGATGAAGTGTCTGGGACTGCAATTCTAGAAGATGTTGAGATTGAAACACCAACGGCCGTTTCTCCTACAACTACATCGGAACCCACTCACACACCTTTCCCAACTGATACGCCGGCGCCGACAAATACGGCCGTTCCGCCAACCGAAACACCAATCCCAATCGAAACCCCGCTCCCCACAGTCGAACCAACACTCATCCCTCGGCAAACGTTTTATGTATCCCCCAGCGGCAATAATGAAGATGGTTTGAGCTGGGAAACAGCATGGCAAGAGCTCGATCAAATTGATTGGCCTCAAATTCAACCCTCTGATCTTATTTTATTAGATGGGGGTGAAGAACAGATGGTTTATCAAACTACATTAACTGTTCAAGCTAGCGGGGAAGAAGGCGCCCCTATTCGTATACACGTTTCAGAAGAAAACGGCCGTAATGGCCAAGTCATCATTGATGGTAATAGAGCCTATCCGCTACCATATTGCTTCCAAGAAGATTTTGAAGAAGTTGAATCTGATGGTCTACGTGATGGAATGTTACTTGAAGATGTGGCGTGGATAGAAATTGATGGACGCCAATGGCGTGGCATTACGATTTATGGTGCAGAAGTGCATGGCATTGACTTTAACCCAAACACAGATCATGTTACGCTGCGGAATATTGAAATCTATGACAATGGGTTTGCTAAATTTGAAGAGGGGTGGATTCCAAATGGAACAGGCATTACTCTAGATGGCACTAACCACCAACTGCAACGTCTCATCATTCATGACAATGGGCATGATGCGATTCAAAGTGGGGGGGAGACTTTAGACAATCTTACAATTTCTGAATCGTGGTTTTATAACGGCATTCCCCATCCAGAAATTAGCGAACAATCTGTCAACTATTGCACCCATACCGATGCATTCCAAATTTATGGGGGTGAAGTTGTTGAAAACATCAATATTGAAGATTCCATTTTGGGGCCTGGCTTTACCAATACCATCATTTTTGGCGACAAAGCGGTGAATGTCAATCAAGTCTCTTTTGATAATGTCTTGGTTTTAAAAGGGGCCGAGAACAATTTGAGTGCCCACAGCACGGCTACACTCGACGTGAAAGAGTGGTCTTTTAATCAAGTAACCGTTATTAGTTCAAACTCTGCATTTAACGCGATTACCTTTAAAGGGGATGCTATCACCATTGAAAACAGCATTTTTTATGGTGGGCATATTAATATTCCAAACAGCGAACCCATTGTTGATAATAACTGTCAATGGAACACAACCGGTATAACGATTGGCGAAGAAAGTGACCCTGAGTTTGTTGAAGTTGAGGCCGATCCCTTTTCAATTGAACAGTATGAGCCGCAATCTGAAGTGTGTAAAGGCAAGGGGAGTTCGATATTCAGCCCAGAAGATTTATTGAATAGAGATTAATTTGTAAGAAGGAAGGGTGGGGTTAATAGCCCATCATTCGTCGGCCAAATAAGGCTTGAATGTGGCCAGAATAGGCCGCCATTTTGAGCTGCCAGTGTAAGCGACGCGCTTTGTTGGTTGATGAAACAATCCGCATCGCCAAGCTCATCACATATTGAGCGGCCGCTTTGACAAAGATGTACATGCGTGTCACCATTTTATTTTCAGCAAGGCTCACGACCCGTTGAGAGTAAAGAATACCCGTTCGACGTGCGCGATTAAGAAGCCATTCTGGCTGAGTGCGTTCTGGGGGCATAAATTCGGTGACGTACCCCTCATAGCAGTAAATAAAATTTGCCCCTTTGAGCAGTAAGCGATGAAATAGATTGGAATCTTCGCCGCCGGTGATGCCATAAGCCGGATCAAATGGCGGATTTTCTTCATGGAGCCATTTTGCGCGCACGATGGCGTTGCTAGTACGCCCAAGATAGGTGGGCGTGCCAGTTTGCCCACAGGGGCGATGATAAATATAAGCTGACTTAATCCAATCAGGTGCCTCATCGTTAAACACAGACACAACGCGACCAAAAGCGGCATCGGCATTGTATTTGTCAAGAGCACTTACCATCGTTTGTATCCATTGAGGGTTTGCTTCTTCATCGTCGTCTACAAAAAGAATGTAATCACCTTTGGCTTCAGCAACGGCTTTGTTCCGAGCTAAGCTGATATTTTTAATCGGTTCGTGGAAATAATGGATGGGGATAGCACTGCTATCAATATATCGTTCAGCAACCTCACGACCACTCCCATCGGGATCATTATCAACGACGATGACTTCATATCGAATCTCTTTAGACACCGCTTGATTGATAAGGCTATCAAGGAGATTGGCAAGCAGCAACGGCCGTTTATGGGTGTTGACACAGACTGAACAAAGCTTCATACAAAAATTCCTAAACAGGTGGTGCTATTTGAATCCCAAGCGGGCAAGCTGTTCTTGTTGAAGATAGCGAACAAAGTTGTCTGGAACGGGGCGTTTTTTCCGATTAATGGCGGCCCAAGTGTAGCCAGCCATCAACACAATATTGTAGATTGGCTCAAAATATTTCACAGCACGTCCAGCACAGCGGGCAAGTTCAAATAAGGGATGATATACAATCAGATAATCACGCTGTCCTGCCCGAAAACCCGCTTCCCAAATGGTGCGGTTTGCAGTGCCTGTACAACGATGGTGATGGGCGACAAATTCTGGAAAACAAACAACGTCCCAGCCGTGCATTCGCGTGGATGTTTCAGCAACGGCATCTATGCCACCATATTGCAAACTCATATACCCGCCAATCTTATCGAAGCACTCACGTCGGAACAGTTGATAAGGGCCACCGACGCTATTTTCAGATTGATGAACGTCTACAAATTCACCTTCACAGCGATCTCTACGTGAACCACCGGCCAAGCCTAGTTTGGGATGCTCGCTAAATTTTTGGAGGATGCTTTCGTAGTAGGTGGGTTCAAAGGTGATGTCTGCATCAAGGTTTCCGATGCAGTCGAAAGACAAGTCAGTTAAACGGCCGTATCCAGCCATCACCGCCTTTGCCTTCGATCCAAAATTGCGCTGACCATCACCATCCGCACGCATTAACTCAATCCATGGATGTTGTTCAGCATAATTAGAAATAATTTCATCAGTCTCATCTGTCGACCCATCGCTGACGATGATCCAGCGAACAGGTGTTACAGTTTGATTGACAACAGATTGTATGGTTCTTTCAATAAATTCAGCCTCATTGCGGGCTGCAGAGACAAGTGCATACGTTAACATATTTTCTCTATGTGGTGGTTGGACGTGAAAGGCTTGCTACCGTTTGCGACTTCACATGTTGCGCTAGCTCACAGGGAAGCCCATGCCAATATTCACCAGCATATTGGGTAGAGACGTACTCCAGAAATCCTGAGTATAAGTCTGCGTCAAACTCTTCCATCCGTCTTGAACGATTTGAAAGATGCACATAATCGGGATGAACGTTTAAAAGGGCTAAGCCCCCTTTTTCAGCTATCCAATCTAGTTTCCTCTTCCAAATGTCATTGTTTTTTTCCATTTGAATAATAAAAACGGCGTGATCCTGTGGCAGTGTGTAGGGCATTTCGACATATCCATCAACAATTGAGTTGCGTGGAACGACGAATGGAAAAATCGTGTTGACGCCGTCTGACTGGGGTTCAAATGGATCAATATCAAACGTGGATAAGTCATAAGAGATATTCAGTTCTTTGATCCATTCTAAATTGTGATGCATTGCTGGAGCGCGAAATCCTCCTGCTCCCCAATCGCGTAAGTACGCATTAATTTGATCTTTTCGATGGTTGAAAATGGTTTGTGATTTAAATAAACGGCCGTCGTGATTTAATCCATGAACACCGACTTCGAAACCATTCCGTGTTAATTCGTGACGAACATCTCCTGATGGCCCGTATCGTTCTGGCACAATGTTGAACAGTGATTTAAATCCAAGCGATTTCTCTAAATTCATAAGAGAGATACATTTGTCTAATCCAAAGCGGGTTTCAACATCATGCGTAAGCACAAAAGCAAACTTTTTATCTTGAGGCCAACCGTGCCAATGATGAGGTGTCTGTCCAGCAGCTTCAAAGATTGGCCAGACGTGCTGCACACGAGGCATTTTTAGTTTTGTTAAATACCGTCTGGCAGTAAGCTGTAAATAGCGAGGAATAATAGGTTTAACCTGATAAAAGATACGATTAATGCCGGGCTTCATTTTTCCAGTACTCCGATACAGTTGGCGCATTACCAGTACACACATTAGACAATTTGGCGCTTCATGCGACACCTAAAAATATTTTTAGATCAGTGTCACACACTAGAATTTACGGTTCAAATCTTAGGATAAACATTACAAAAAAGTACTATTGAGCAATGCATAGGTACGGATTAGGTGAGAAATAGACTTTTTCCTTAGGAAGGGTAGGCTACATGTTGTGAGTGGCTGGAGATTAGAAGGTTTAGGAAAGAGCAAAAAACCGGATAGTTAAAAAATATTTTGGTGCTCTAAATTTATTTTGGGTTTGGTGTTGTTAACTTTTACTATTTCTTCACTTTGAAAATAAAAATCCTGTGGAAAATACAAATTAGATAGTAATAAAGTCATAGAAAACATTATGTCATCTACTCGACTGTGTGTTATACTGTATATTATGTAAGGTAAACTGCAACGTACTCCTGTAATTATTTTATGGGCGTACTGTAGTTTGAAGTTTGATAAGGTTTGCAGTGACAATTGACCTAGTGCGTCCACAAACTCAAATTCAATTAAATAGTCAACAAGTTGTTTTGTTTTAAGGGAGGTTTGACGTGAGAAAACCCATACACGCCAGCCTAATGTTTTTGGCCATATTTATTTTGGTCTCCACAACTTTTGTAAATGCCGCTTTAGAAGATCGTGGCTCAATTCGCGGTACTTTCTATCAAGATATTGATGGAAACGGTATTTGCGGGAGTGGAGACACAACCCTAGCTGGATTTGGCATTGATTTCACTTCTGCCGACGGCTCAATCACTATCAGTTTGGTCACCGGCTCAAACGGTACCTATGGACTGGTTGGGTCTGGATTAGGAACTTGGTCAGTTCAAGCTGTGCCGCCTCCTTCAGGAAGTTGGAGCGTGACATCTGCAAATCCATTGACTGTGACCATCAATGAAAGCAATCCCATCGCTACAAACATTGATTTCTGCGTTCAAGGTGGTGGGTCGGCTGTAACGAATCAAGCTGCTGCGGTTTCGACAGGGCTATCTGTTGTGAATACGACGCCTGCTGATCCAATGTCTGTGGCCGGAAAACCTCCTTCTCTCAATTTAGAATCAAATTTTGCAACTAGTGAAGCTTTGCTCAGTGATCAAACAATTAGCGTAGGGCTAACGTATGAAGATTTAGAATTCTTTGTTCGGGATGGAAATCGCGATGTAGAAATTCCTCCTGATCAACCTGAATGGTTAGCATACTTGAACCAATTTAGAGCTGTTGAACATTTGCCACCCGTTACTGAATCAGCCGCATTCTCGCAAGGCTCCTATAATCATGCTCGATTTATGGTTCTTAATGATTTGTGCTGTGCACACAGCCAAAATCCGAATAACCCACTATTCACTTTGAGTGGGAATGATTCAGGGAAAAATGGTTTAATCTTCGCTTCTCCTTGGACAGGCAGCCAAATGGAACATGCCATTAATTTCTGGATTTCTGCCCCATTCCATCTTGTAGGTATTCTTGATCCTGCAGTGAATGAGGTTGGGTTTGGGGAATTCCGTCAGGAAACAGGCGTGTATCAATATGCAGCCGTTATGGATGTACGTTCACTTGAGGTGGATAGCATTGATGTATCTGGGGAAATTGAATACCCAATCTTCTTCCCGGCCGATGGAACAGAAACATTTGTGGTGCGACGAAGCTTGCCAGAATATCCAGATCCTTTGACAACACCAGCTTGCTCTAGCTTTAGTGAACCTACAGGGCCAGCTTTGATGATGATGTTGGGTCATGGGGAAGAAACACCAGTCATTAATTCTCATCGCGTCTTGGAAAATGGCTCTC
>JANQSK010000193.1 GCA_028284105.1 Anaerolineae bacterium | reverse complement strand
TTCGGTCAGCTATCACACCGTACAGCAATAGCCCCCCAAAGATGATGGCGAGTTGATTGGCATTGGCTGGTTCTGTGATAAATCGGGCAAGTAACGGCCGTATTCCAAACCAAGAAATGATGAGAAAAACGGACGTGGCAACAATCGTCACCAGCACACCACCTACACCATTTCCCGACGCCACATTGCTTGCAAAGGCGATATACAAAAACATTAATATGGACACAATACCTGCTGTGGCCACCGCCAAGCCCCCCATATTTGTTTTGAGCTCGTTTCGTTCCAATAAAATATGCGCCATGACGGGAAAAGCCGTCACTGTCAATGCTGCACCGATCAGCAGGGCAAATGGTAAAAATTCAGCCCCCGCCTCTCCAGCAAAAACGGCCGTGTGCATTAAGTTCGCAATCGGAAACCCAAACAATGCGGGAATACCCACAGATAACAGCGCCAGTAATGAGGCTTGCCCAACACGCCCCTTGATCAAATTGAAGTCAAATTCAAGCCCTGCAATAAACATGAATAACATCAAACCCAAAGTAGCCAGCACACTAAGCGTGGGTCTCACAGAAAGCGGCACAATGATTTGTGACCACACCTCACCAAGCAAAGTCGGACCTAGCAAAATCCCTGCTAAAATTTCACCAACAACACGAGGTTGCCCCAGTCGTGCTAACCCATTTCCCAGCAAGCGTGCCAACACAACAATTAATGCGATATCAAATAATGTGAAGGCCAAAAACAAGCCGCTATCCGTCGCGCTATTTTCAGCTAAAGTTTGTAACCAATTCATCATAAAACCTCATAAACGCATTATGTTAATTGGTTTTTCAATATGGTGAAAAAAGTTTGAAGAAAATGTGAGGTTATGACGACTTGTTCTACCTACAAGATCGTTGTACCTAATCTGTTACTCTCCCGCCTTTCGAGCCACAAAATCGATATAAAGTTCGACCTCTTCTTCCACATTAGATACATGAGGCACGCCGGGAATGACCAAACCATAATTGTCTCGGTCAACGAGCGTACTCGCATTGCCTAGTATAGCTAAGTCAGGCTGCAGTGTTGCCGACACAACAAAAGTTTGCGGCAGCGTAATATCCCGAATCGTTAAATCCCCCATGATATTAAACGTGATGCTTTCTCCCAAAGGGACACTTTCGGCTAGGTTCTCAATTTGCGTCGGGGAAAAGTTGATGAATGGGTATGCTTCACTTTCCAATATTTCATTCTGAACGGCACGCGTCCGCCAGAAGTCATCTGTTTTGAAGCTGTGGGCATCAATTTGAATATCTTCAAATCGAGATAAAGTCAAATTAGAGAAATCAAGTGCGAATCTACCAAATACTTGATCGGTTGCGCCGACCACTGTTATGCGAGAGCCTTGATGCCATGTCGTCAATGCGCTCCGTAAGTCTTCATCCAGTTCAAATCGAACCGTCGATTCACCTGGTAAAATGACGTAACCCATCACGCCAAGGTTTAGATCAATAGTTGATATCTGCTCACTGTTGTCTCCATTTACTTCTTCAATAGTGGTCGTTGGCTCAACAACAGGCACTTCTATTGGTTCAGGGGTCGCAGTTTCAACAATGACCGTGCTGATTTCTGCTTCCTCAATTGCAGGCTGAGTGACCTCTGATTCCGCACAACTGGCAATCGATATAACAACCATCGCTACTAAAATACCAACAAGATGTACTGGCCTAATCTCTTTTTTCATTCACTCTTTCCTTCATGGTTAAATGTGTCATATGTTTGATTATATGAAAGAAAATTGTGAATGTTTTTATAAGCACAAATGAGTTTGCTCACGGTAGTGAGTGGCGATGAGAAACCCTGCTTTGTTTGAAGAGGTTGGGAAGTTTGAAGTCGATTGCAAGCGAGAAACGGCCGTTTCAAATCATGAAGGGTCTAAAGCTTGCCCTCCCGTTATTATTTTACTTCTCACAAAATCCCAACCCAAACATAATATCCATCAAACGCATTTTAGCTATTGTCTTTCTGCACCAATGGCAGATAAATCAAATGGGGGGAATCAACGACAGAGATATTGTCAAAGGTCACAATAAAATCTCCAACTCCAGAAGTTAATGAGCTGATCCCACCTTGTTGATCAGCAACAAACAGTTGATCAAAGACCAAGTTTGATGGATCAAAAGAGACTGAATCTGTATGTGTGGTGTTCCCATCAGACATTGAGATAGTAATCAAATCCATGTCAATCGTGAGTTGCCCAGTAAACACATCACTCGATTCAAATTGGAAAGGAAGTGGTGAGAGCAGCAATGTGTTTTCTCCCGACTGGTCATAATGAACAGCGCGAATAGCAGAGTTGTCAAAATTTCTATTGGATCTCAAAAGGCGGATAGAAATACCATTTTGAGGAAAATAATTTTTAATTTCTAATCCGTCTTCCACCTCTATAAAACCTGTGTCATTTTCCATTAAGCCAATAATATGGTCCACGCGTTCATCAGAATGCGTGGAGATTGAAAAGGTCACGGCGACGGGCAAAGAGGTTGTAGAAGATAAAGTCGTGTAAGCATACGGCCGATAATTTTGTCCATTTACCCCCGATTTAGAGGGGTGATTTGAATAATGGAAGGCAAAGGTTCCATTTGTTAGTTCAATAAACCCTGGACCTAAAAACGTGCTGCCCACTGATCCATTTGATACGTGCTCATTGAATTCATTCCAAGACTCCCCAAGGTCTGGTGAATCCACCCTCGCAAAATCATCGTCAAAGAGTGTTCGATTAATTTGCTCTTCGACAGCCCCAGGTGATTGATTTGCTGAAAGTGATTTAATGAGTAGATAACTGATGCAAATAGAAAACAGCAAAATAAAAAGCGGGAAAACTATTTTGCGCTGCATGAATTTTCTCCTTGTTTTTTCAGTTAGGTGTTTTCCAAAACTGTACCTATGATGCACTTATATCATAGTGTTTTTTTATCCCTTTTGTCACCTTTAAAATGTGGTGCTTTCAAAAAAGACCGATCACAACATCATGGAAGCAGTCAGAAGAGAGTTTTTTACGCAAGGAAGATTTTATTTTGAGAACGCAATCTGCATGAAATTGATCATGCGTGTAAATTTGGGATATGCAAGGAAAAACGGCCGTTTTTAATCTAGCTCAATTCGAAATCAATAAAATATGGGGCGTCTAACTTTGTAGACTCGTACTCGGATGACATTCATACAGGGCTTCGACTAAGCTATTAATTTTGACGGGCTTGCTGATGTACCCATCCATACCAGAAGCTAAATAACGTTCTCGATCACCTGCTAACGCATTCGCCGTCATTGCAATAATGTATGGTCTTTCAAGTGGATGCCATTCTTGGCTTATTTTTTTGGCTGCTGTTTGGCCATCCATCTTAGGCATTTGCACATCCATCAGAATAACATCATAGGTTTTATTTGCCATCGCTTCAAAAACCTCAAGTCCATTTGAAACTAAATCGGCTTCATACCCAAGACGCTTGAGAATATGAACAATCACTTTTTGATTGACTAGATTATCCTCAGCGATGAGTATCCGAAGGGGGTGATTTTGCCCCATTGAACTATCGAACTCATTTTTAACTATTTTCTTTGTCGGTGTGCTCACTTTGTTGGGAATAAAGATATGCGTTAACGCATTATAAAGTTGAGACGGTTTGATGGGTTTCACAAGTTGTTGTGTTGACTGATCATGCTCTGCTTGAGTAGCGCATTGATTTATGGAAATCAATGAAATCAGAGGAAGGTCTGTCTCTTTTTGCAAATCTTGAATTTTTTCTGGAATGCCTAATTCTTCCATTTTGTGCGTTTTCAAGTCGATAATAGCGGCATCATATCGGTTACTATCTGATAATTTTTCAAGCAATTCCTGTTCAGATGTGGTGATTGTCGACTCCAACCCCCATGACTCTGTCTGAAACTTCAAGATGGTTCGATTTGTTTCATTATCATCAAAAATAAGAACATTTTTACCGCTAAACTGGGATTGTTCGTTCTCATTGACACGTTCTTCTTTTGATACGGCCGTAATAAAGTAGAAATAAAATATCGAGCCTTCATTGACCTTACTTTCTACCCACATTTCCCCATTCATAAGCTCGACTAACTTTTTGCTAATAGCAAGACCCAACCCTGTTCCACCATATTTTCGTGTTGTTGAACTATCAACTTGACTAAATGCTTTAAAAAGACGATCGAGGCGGTCTTTTGGAATACCGATTCCTGTATCTCGAATTGCAAACTGAATTTTAAACTGATCATCATCCACTTTCTCGCTGCTAACCGTGATTTTCACTTCACCCGATTCAGTAAATTTAACGGCGTTCCCAACGATGTTGACTAGGATCTGGCGTAATCGCGTCAAATCATTAATGAGGATATTTGGTGTATCTGGATCGAGAATGTACGCAAGCTCTAATCCTTGTTTATAAGCTTTAGGAGCAAGCAGATCAAGCGTTTCCTCTATGCATAGTGCCAAATTAAACGGCCGTAATTCCAACTCAATTTGACCAGCTTCAATTTTAGACAAGTTCAAAATGTCATTGATGATCGTTAAAAGGCTATCCCCACTGCGGCGAATCGTTTCTAGAAACTCCGTTTGTTCTTGATTGAGGGGAGTATTTAACACCAAAGAAGTCATTCCGATGATGCCATTCAATGGGGTTCGAATTTCATGGCTCATATTGGCTAAAAATTGGGATTTTGCTTTATCGGCAGATTCTGCTTTGAGTTGGGCTTCTTTTCTACTTTGAATTTCTTGCTGGAGTTCGATATTCCGCAAATGATATATTTCAGCTTCTTTCTTGGCATTTTCAATTTGAAATTGGGAATCCAAATTCCTTAATTTCCGCTTTGTTTCATCATTCCAAAACTGCTTCTCAAAGAAATAAAATTGCTCATAATGATGAAGCGCATCTTCAACTTGCTGCGTCTGCTTATAAATCGTTGATAAAGCTAAATGGGTTTTTGAAAGCTCGGCTGGAATTTTACTTTGCTCAGAAAGCTCAAGGGCGATTTTTAAATGGCGAAGGGCTGATTCAAAATTCTCAAGACGGAAATTGATTTCTCCTAAACCGCGCCATGAGTAAATCTCGCCATAAAGATCAGGATTCTTTTTAAAGATTTGCAACGCCTGTTTGAAATGAGTCTCGGCTTCCTGGCACTTTCCTAAGTTAAGAAGTGCGACCCCAACATTGTTTAAATTGTATGCATAGGCTTGATAAGAATAATCAGGAGAAAGTTCATGCTTCTCATGAAGCGCAATTCCTTCTAATCCAGCCTCTAAAGCATCTTGATATTGCTTACTTTGATTAAGGCAGTAGCAGATATTATTGAGAATGGTCGCTTCACCAATTGGGTTTTGAATTGATTGGAATAATTCTCGCGCTTTTTGATAATAATTGAATGCTTTTTCAAATTCTTTTGAAAATAAATGAATATTGCCGATGGTTTTTAACGCAGATGCTTCTTTACTCAAATCATTTTCTAATTTGCCAATTTTTCGAGCTGACTCGCCAAACAGTAATGATTCATGGAGATGGCCCAATCGAACGTGTGCCAAGCTTCCGAGGAGGTAAATATCGTACAGTGCCTTATGTTCCGTTTGATTGATTTTTCGGAATATTTGAATAGACTGCTCAATTTCCTGCAAAGCTTGAGGATAGTCGTGATTTTCGTTGTGAATGTTTCCAAGATTCCGTCTACTGAGTGCAACACCCAGAGCATATCCTTGCGCTTCAGATAAGGATAAAGCTTGTTGGCTTAGATCTAAACTTTGCTCTTTACTAATTTTGGCTAACAACCAAGCTTTTTCAATGAGAGCATCAATTTTGAGAATATTGTCTTTGGGTTGAATTGAAACTTTTGTTTTCATTTGTTTTTCAGTGTGACAGTAAATTTTTATCTCCAATCTCCCCCTGATGGACATTGGAGTGAGGAACTACATGATGAGGCTTTAATTATGAGGAAATCATTGCAAATTTTGGAAGGATTCACAATAAGTAATTATTCATAGGAAAAGGGTGTTGAGAGGGAGGAATTATATCATTTCAACAATCTATCCAAGCAGACAAACTTAGCACAAATTTACGACGAACTATGGGGTCAAAGGAATTGGAATTGCACCTTGCGGAATTTCGTTCCCAAGCTCATCGCGTATTGATAAACGGCCGTTTGCATCATACATTCCAATAAGAAGGGTCAACCCATCAAGAATTTCATTATTAGGAAGCTGCAGGTGATGTGTATCGATGATCACATCACCTGGAATCCACCAATGGGTAGGGTAGTTCCCATCTCTTGGCTTTTTATCAGATTGAGCCACAATCTGTTGATTGGAATCAATTAAATGGACAAAGACTGTATACGCTGAATCCATTGAGGCTAAACTCTCCCAATGTAATTCGACTTCTAATTCACTCTGATCGTTTCCCCAATCCAATTCAAATCCATTTAACTGTATTTCGTCTGAAAAAATATATGCCACTTCGTTAGCAGGAGGATCTATTCTTGTATTTGAAGGCTGAATTCGAATGGGGCCAATTCTACTTATACGATTGTCTTGTGAGATTCCATCAACGATGACCGATAAAGGTTTATTATTTTGAGGATCTCTGACTGACAAATTGAACCAATACAGAGCTGGCGCAACGGCCGTTTCATCCACCTGAATAACAAGCTCTTGTCGAACAAGACTACCTGGTTGCCAGACCGATGTTGGATATCTAGCAGAACCAAGCCACGGCTCTATCGTTGACACCGTCTCTTCAATATTTAACAAAGAAGTTTGTATGTTCAACAACTGATTTCCCTCAATTTGTTCCGACGTCTTCCAATAAAGTGTCAAATGGATAGAGTCACCCACTTTATGATTTCGATCAGGCAGTGAGTAACCGGCCAGCTCTATAGACTCTCCAAATTGCATTTTTGTGGGCTGGAATGCCACACTTGATGGATTTGAAATAAGTGGTGATGCAAATGCAGGTGAAATGTACCGAGTGGGAGCACTCAATGCGAGAAGCAGAATTGGTAAGGCAATAAGTCCCACCAACCCATTTTGCATCCAATGTGACGGAAGCCTTTCATATACCCGTCGCCAACCCTCAACGAGAATACAGAAAAATGGAATAATCGTTGGATACAGCAATCGTCCATACGGAGCCGCAGTTCGCCATAGCCAAAATGCCATTAACAAACCATTTAAAAGAATTAACCCCCATAACAGGTTTTTGCTTTCTTTTGCCCAGGATTGATTTGTTGGCAAAAACCATCCCAATAAACCGACAACTGAAAAGCTTGCAAAAAACAGATACCAACCATTTTCAACAAAAATTGTTGCCCAACCATAAGATGCCCAATAGCTTTTAAATGTCCCCCACAGTTGCTGAACGAAAAACTGAACGCTTTGAGATAGCGCCATCTCTGGAAGTAGGCGGTGGGTTGAAAGCGCGGCTAAATCGCCTGTTTCGATAATATTGAACCAATACCAAGAACCACCTAATAGGCCGATTATCAATCCGCTCATGATTATTGATTGCCATTTTTGAGATATCGTCCACGATTTTTGTTCCCTGATCACCAACAATACAACTGGAATAAAAATTACGGCCGTTTGTTTTGTGAGCAATGCGAATGAAATCAAAATGGTAAATATCACAAACCGAAGATCGACTGGATTTAACTCTTTCTTCAACAATACAATGGCTAGATAAGTTAGCCAGCTACATAGAGCAATCAGCAGTGGATCATTCGATATTCCGTTTGAGATATAAAGGAAACTGCTATTGAAAGCTAATAATAACGCCGGAACTAGATACCACTTCCCTTCAGGCCATAGCTCTTTGCCAATCAAAACTGCTGCAAATACGGCCGTTGCACTCAAAAAGATTGAAAAAAGACGTATCCGTTCAAAGGTGTTTACCCACGCTGCCTCGGGTTGGTTAACGGCCGTGTGGATATACATGTTTTTACTACTGTAATTGTCAGCAAAATTTATGCCGCGATGACGATCAAAATCAGGATTCGGATGTAACTGATCAAAAAAAGCATCTGTATCCTGATCCGCAACAAAAAATGACGTGATCATGTAGTAAAGTGGCGGTGCATAATATTCTGGTTGGCCTGGCTCGATAATGGGGACAGGCCCTTCACGAAATTGATTAGGGAATTCAGGAATTTGACTTGAATCAGCTATATATTTGATAACTGAAAAATGGGACGGCTCATCAGGCGTTTCGAATACGGGGATGAAGGGACGGTAGTAAAACGCAAGAATTAGGAACACGATAATTGCAAGATAATTTCTTGCAAATTCCAGCCAATAACTCCTCACAAATTTGAGTGTAAAGAGTTATATTTTTCGCTCAACAATCCTGATAGTATGCTAATTTATGCAACTTTTTGGCACAATAAACGTGTTTTTGGCTCACTCGAGATAAGCAACATCCTAAAGCTAATGATAAATAGTTCCGCTTCTTGTTCTATTTCTGCAAGAGAAATCTTACTTACAGCAATTCAGTATCAATACAAATCTGAAGGTGAAAACTGCTATTATATTGGGAGAAGCCTCAATTCAATTATGTCAACAAGACATTGCAAATGACAAAGTATTCAATCAAGAAGTGAACGGTCGCCCACATCCCTTCTGCACTTTCGACGAATAACCTATTTTCTTTATTTCCCAAATTGAGTATTCTAATTCATAGAGATATTGGCTAACAGTGGAGCTCGATGCGAATGAATCTTTGGGGCTTTATAGATTAAGTGAAACGAAGTTCCTGTTTTGAATAAAATGGCAACTTCATATTTCGTTTCCTCGAGGTTACGAAGCTTTTGCTAACATGTTTTTCAATTTAGCAACTTCGGAACACTTAAACCAAATGCACTTTTTATTTGGAAGGTTGCACATGTGCGACCTAGGGAAAATGGCAACAGAGAAACATGACTGATAATGACCTTTGGCACAAGGCACAAAATACTTGGCAAAATTTAACCTCTCCTGCAGAAACAATTAGGGATAAAGAACAACGTCAACAAGCAAGCCTACTGGCAGGTTTATCATTTTCGTTATTGATTGTGATTGTTTTCGTTGTTGTCATCTGGGTTTGGGCAAATCCCCAGTTCACTGCTGCACCATATATCTCTTTTGGAATAGTTACCTCCCTTTCTCTCATATACTTTTTGAGCAGAACGCGTCGATTCCAATTAGGTGCAATTCTTATTATTGCGCTGATGTTTGCAACGGTTGGCAGCATTATAATGACTGCACCAGGTCCGATGGCCGAGCGCATGTTGGCGTTACACTTCCTCGCCATTTCCGTACTCCTCTCCAGTCTCTTACTATCCCTCAGCATAACTATCATCGTCATCCTTTTAACATTACTAGTCATCTCAGTCTTTTTTTTCATGCCAGACATACCTTTTGCCATTACGTTCTCTTATATGGTATTCATGGTCATTATTTCTTCCTTACTTCTATTAGCGAACATCATGCGAAATAGATACTTACGTGAAATGCAGGTTAGCCAACGCCGCTATCGTGCCCTATTCCATCAATCAAATGATGCCGTTTTCATTATTGATTTAGGGGGTCAGCATTTAGAAGTGAACCAAAGCGCAGCAGACATGCTTGGCTACACTCAGGAGGAAGCCAGCAAGCTCTCATTTAGTGATGTAGGCGTTCCAATGGAGGATTCCAAAAGGGAAATGATTTGGAACAATTTACAAAGCAGGCAAAGGACGCCAATATTCGAAAACACATTTCGCAAAAAGGATGGGACTGAATTTCCAGTTGAAGTCAACGTTGAGCTTGTTGTGGATGAGCAGAACAAGCCAATACATCTTCAAAGTATTGTGCGGGATGTCACCGAGCGAAAGAACCTAGAAGCAATACGAAGGGAAGATGCAAGATACCTGCGAATTTTATTTGAGCAAACACCCATAGGCATTGCAACAACAGATAGAAATGGAGTGATCACAAATGTAAACCCACGCAGCTTGGAAATCCTGGGTGCTCCAGACCCTTCGGCCCTAATCGGTCTTAATGTTCTATCCCTTCAGCCTATGATTGATACTGGGGTAAGTTCTTTACTATCTCGCATTATCGAGACGGGCGAAAAGGCTGAGATTGAGACATCGTGGTACACCACTATTTGGGGCAAACGTGTGTACCTCCATATTCGAGCCGTCCCTCAGTTAGACGATCAAGGTCAACAAGTCGGACTTATTATTTTATTAGAGGATGTGTCGAAACGTGTTCAAGCTGAAGAAGGCATGCAACAAGCTCAAAAGTTAGAAAGCCTTAGTATTTTAGCCGGTGGCATTGCTCACGACTTCAACAATCTGTTGGTCGCCATGCTAGGGCAAACTTCATTGGCACTCGCTAAACTCAGTCCAGAAAGCCTAGGCAGACGCCACGTAGAAAAAGCTGTTGCAGCAGCCGAGAGAGCCTCTCTTTTAACGCAACAATTATTAGCCTATTCAGGTAAGGGGCGTTATCAAGTATTACCCTTAGATTTAAATACGTTAGTTGAAGAAAATTTGCACCTTTTTGCGGCGACGATTCCCAAGCATGTGCATTTGCGCACAAAATTAGTGGATACTCTCCCCCTCGTCAAAGTTGACGTGGCTCAAATGCAGCAGGTTGTGATGAACCTTATCATCAACGCAGCAGAAGCCATTGGTGATGAGAGAGGGTCGATCACACTTATTACCGAGCATCAAACCGTGTCTGAAGTCGACAATCAATATTGGCACTACACGACAAAACCACTCACAGCAGGCACCTATGTCACCCTTGAAGTGCATGATGATGGACCTGGTATGTCGAAGGAAACCTTAGCGAATTTATTTGACCCATTTTTCACAACGAAAGAAAAGGGGCATGGACTAGGCCTGTCCGCTGTTCTTGGAATTATTAAAGGCCACAATGGTGGCCTAGCGGTCTATAGTGAACTGGGGCAAGGGACAACTTTCAAATTGCTGCTCCCAGCAAATCAAACATCTGAGCCCATTAAACAATCAACACCAACCGCAGATACGCGTTCATTTACCGGTCTAATCTTGGTTATTGACGATGAAGAACGGGTACGGGAAGCGGTTACTGATATTTTAAATTTAGAAGGTATTGGTGTGATGGGTGCTGCTGATGGCCAAGGTGGGTTAGCAATGTACAAAGAACATCAAGAAGAAATTGCCTTGATCTTATTGGATCTGTCAATGCCTGGTTGGAGTGGTGAGCAAACGATGCGAGAGTTATTAAAAGTAAATCCGGACGTTTCTATTATCCTCTCATCGGGTT
>JANQSK010000176.1 GCA_028284105.1 Anaerolineae bacterium | reverse complement strand
GTAATTAGGGGAATTTTCGCCGTAAGATAAAGGCCGTTGTTCGCACATCCGGATGTTCATCAAATTGCGCCATTTCCTCCACCTTCTGCAAGACAACCTCAGGTAGTCTTTCCATTTGCTTCATTTGTTTTAAAGTCAAAATACGAACCCAAGGTGAAAAGCTGTTTAGCGCATCTAATTGCTCGGCTTTTGAAGGGATATACGTATTTTCAATCATGCTCCGGCTCAAGTTCAACTTCCGATCGACTAAAACCTGTCCAGGAAACATTTGCAAAAACGCATTCAAATCCTCAAATTGAACGATTTGTCCTTTCCAATTGCGACTGCACAAAATCGATATGGTATGCCCCCCGATATTTTGAAATTTCAAATTAAATAAGGCATGCTGAATTCCAAAATTATTTCTTTTGTGGCACCAATTGACTTGAATATTTTCCCCTCCACGCATCACTGCATAAGTGATTAACGCCTTGGTCATTTTTTTCGTAGAAACGAACCATGGCCTACCATTAAAGAAAATAATTATGAGAGCAAAACCTATCCCAAAAATTGCTAAAATCAAATTCATCATAGGCTAACAATCTCAGCTATTTTGATATGTTTATTCGCTAATAGGTGTGCAGAATATCAACGGCCGTTTCCTGCACTAACGGGTCCTCATCACTATCAGCCATCTCTTCAACACGCTGCAACAAGACATGGCTAATCGTGGGCATGTCGCGCAACTCGTCTAACGCCGCCAGTCGTTCGCTCCGAAATGGGCTGTTCAGGTCATCATAAAGCAGCTCTTTATCAACTGATTGCTTAACACTCTTTGGTAAGGGCTGAACTCTTGATAATGATTTTAGGATTGGAACGATTGAATTCAATTGACCTAATGGTGTCAAAAACACAAACTGGCCGTTGGCGTCACGTTGGCACCGAATATGGTGATGCTTCCCTGTTCTATCGGTAAAACGAACGTGGAAGTAGGGCAATGCTGATCGGTTAAATTGCTCATGAGTGACCACAACAGACTGTCCTCCCATCAATTCAATTTGGGATTTTAACTCAGATATGCCTCGATTTCTTTTGACGCCTTCACCAAAAAAGATACCGGTTACAAACAAAATGGCCATTACTTCAAAAATGATGTCTAACATTAGGAACTCCTTGTTGCTTGCGTTGATTGTTATGTTCCCAACACCTATCAATTAAAAATTTGTCATTTATGCCATGTCCAATAGCAGCTCAACGGCCGTTTCTCGAACCAACGTATCTTCATCAAACCGCGCAATCTTTTCAATGCGTTGCACAATCACCTCACTCACCGTGGTAAATTGCCGTACTTGCTTTAGGGCGACATACCGCTCACGAGGCGAAGCGCTGCACAATTTGTCATACAGTTGCTCTTTATTGACGCTGGGTCTGTACACAAATCCAGCAGGTTGATAAGACGAGTCTTGTGCAATTGGCCGCCGTGATGGACGATAGGTCACTGTTGATTTCCCTGCCGGGATTGGTTCAGTTGATTCAACACGTGGAGAAGCCGGTAAAAAGGGAGTGGCGTTGCTGAGTTTTGACAACGGCATCATGTAGACCAAATCACCAAAAGCGCCCATCTGGCAATCAAAACGTCGCCGTTTCCCGTTAGCATCTGTAAATGTCACCTTAAATACGGTCATACTATTCGCTACCGATCGGCTAATATCCAAATCACGACCACCGAGGCTTTTTACCTTCTCACGAATTTGTGATTTCGCATTTAAAGTCATATTGTGACTCCACACCAGCATGCCAACCATAAACAAGACCCAGAAAATGAAAAAAAAGAAACCACCCATTTGAAACTCCTTTTCCATAGGAAATCGCTTTTTGACTCTAATTATTTCAACGTCGTTTGATATAATTTTTAGACAAGGAACCAAACTGTGTCTGAATATCTATCCCTGACAGAAGAACAACAAGCTGTTGTCCAACATGAAGAAGGTCCCGCCCTTGTTTTTGCTGTGGCTGGGGCTGGCAAAACTACCGCCATGGTGCATCGTATCGCTCGGTTAGTCACTGATGGCAAAGTTACCCCACAGCACATTTTGGCAACCTCGTTTGGACGTGCCAATGTGCAGGATTTACGGTTAGCATTACGGCCGTTTCCTAATACCAGTCACATTGATGTACGCACCCTGCACTCATTAGGACGGGACATCATCAAGCAAGCTCAGCTCTTTGGGGTTGGGCGTAATCTCAAGCTCAATGACACAGAGCAAGGACAAATTAGCCCCAATCAGCGTCTACTGACGAGCACTATCATCGAAGCGCGAAAACAAAATGCAGCCTACAAAGCAGAGCTCGATGGGCTCGATCGTCAAGATTTTTTAGACTATGTCGATCAATGCAAAGGAAATCTACAGTACGCGAATCTTGCTCAGGCCAATCTCCCAGAGGCGGCTAAAAAGCTAGCTACTCAAGCCCAAGACCCATCCCCCCAACTGACATGGTATTTAGATCTATACCGCTTGTATGAGCAGGTCCGTATTCAACAGGGAATGATCACTTTTTCAGATATGTTGCTGACAGGGTGGGAGATTTTGGTGCGTTATCCTGAGATATTAACGGCCGTTCAATCTCGCTACCAGCATATCTTGGTTGATGAGTTTCAAGACGTTAATTTAGCCCAATCTGAAATGCTTGACATGCTGGCTCAGCCTCATCAAAACTACATGACCATTGGTGACGACGACCAGACAATCTATGAGTGGCGTGGAGCTAGCCCTCGTTTTATTCTTGACTTTCCCAAACGGTATCAAGCCCAAACCTACGTTATGCGAGATAACTTCCGTTGTCCAGCGGTACCGCTTGTGCTTGCCAATCAAGTCATCGTACACAACAAAAATCGGTACGAAAAACAGCTGCAGCTCACCCAAGGATTTCATGGTGAAACGGCCGTTGCCACACACCGCGACATTTTTGAAATGAGTCACAACATTGTGGGACAAGTTCAGCAGTTGCAAAAAGCAGGTACTACGCTTCGCGACATGGCCGTCCTTGTCCGACTCAATGCCCAAACGCCGCCTATCGAGCAGGCACTGATTTTGGCCAACATTCCGTATCGCGTCAGCCAACCTTTTTACGATCGCATGGAGATTAAAACGCTAATTCAATACGGCCGTTTAGCTTGGTTTGAACAGCAGGTTCGGGCAGGGAAACGGCCGTTGGCTTCTGCAGCAAGTCGCGATTTGTTTAGTGAGGCTTGGCGAGACATCAGCAATCGACCCAAGCGATATATGAGTGGAGATGTGCGTCGACGCATTTGGGATCAAGCGGTTCGACAGGAACGGCCGTTGTCTCAAATTATTCAAACATTTGCCGAAAATGTACGATTTGGCTGGCAACAAGAGCCCATGGAAAAACTGGCCGACGATTTGGCTTGGTTGGCCAGTCAGCTTGAAAAGCCGGCTCAGAAAGTGCTTCATCAGCTTGATATTCGGCTTGACTATCAAACGTGGCTCAAAAGCAGCAGCGGTTTCCGCCAAAC
>JANQSK010000174.1 GCA_028284105.1 Anaerolineae bacterium | reverse complement strand
CAGCTGGCTATCACCGTGCACGCCATTGGGGACCAAGCGGTTCATGATGTGCTCGATATTTACGAATCTGTTCAAAATGCAGGCTATCCAAAAACACCGCTCGTCCCGAACCGCATTGAACACGTGCAAATTATTCATCCTATCGATCATCACCGTTTGGCGGAGCTAGATGTTGTGGCCTCGATGCAGCCTATTCATGCCACCTCAGATATGCACGTGGCTGACCGCAACTGGGGCGACCGCACCAAAGACAGCTATGCACTACGCACCATGAAAGAGTCTGGCGCCATCGTCGTTTTTGGGTCGGACAGCCCCGTAGAGCCTATTGACCCCATCAAAGGCATCCACGCAGCTGTGACACGTCAAAAAGCGGACAGCACGCCAGACGGCGGCTGGCATCCCGAGCAAGCCTTTAGCATGGAAGAAGCCATTTACGGCTTCACTATGGCAGCAGCTGAAACAAGTAAACAGCAACATCGGGCAGGTTCTATCTCAGTTGGGAAGTTGGCTGATTTAACCATCTATGAAAGCGACATTATGCAGACCAATGGGGCTGATATTTTAGATGTCCAAATTGCTGGCACGATGGTGGATGGAGATTTCAAGTACCGAACTTTCTAAATTCGATCTTTTTTCGTGTTTTAATATCCTCCGAGAGGTTCCATATTCGAGTCTGGCTCTGGATTAAACCTCCCGGAGGTTTCTCAAATGCGAAACTTTTGCTCATTCAACCAACAATCCCTTCAAATTGTTACCCCATTCATTTACTAAATAAATAGACTTATTACACGATGGATTGAAATTGGTTTATTTTTCCTTGTCGTTCCCATTGATAGTGTCCAGCTGTGCTCCCTTGAATCTGACTCAATACGGTTCCTTCAGCATCCATCACTTCGGGTGCAACAAAGATAGGGCAATTGATCCGTGTCGCTAATGTTAGGGCGTCTGACGGGCGGCAATCCACACTTTTTTCCTGGCCATTTACATTGATTTTTAGTTCGCCATAGTAAACCTTGTTGTGCAATTTACTGACGGTTGCAGATTGAACGGCCGTTCCGCCAGCATCGAGCAAAGAATTCATCATGTCGTGACTGAGCGGGCGATCAAACGAAATCTGCTTTAACTGTAAGCGAATCATCTCAGCTTCAAATGGGCCAATCCAAATAGGCAAAATACGCTCGCTCGCTTCTTCTTTGAGCAAGACAACACGATGGGGTGCCAAGGGATGCATCACCTTATGAATCGCAGTCACCTGCTCCTCCGGTAAGCCTTCTACTTTTGAAAGCAATTTATCAGCAGGAATTGACCAATTGATCGTTGAATGTTCAATTACCAAGTCGCGGAGCTCTGGGGAAATGCTTTGCAATAGTGGAGCCAAAAGCGCTTGTTTATCAAATCCCTCTGCAGGCGTGTTGGCTCGTTTTGTAACATCATAAATCGTAACAGGAATCATTTGTGTCTCCTTTTGGGTGTCAAATTCATCATGATTCTGCAATATGGTCTTGAGTCTTTTTCTGCCTCGATGGGCGCGAACTTTGATAGCGTTTGGGGTTGTATTGAGTTTTACGGCCGTTTCTCGTTGAGAATAGCCATCTCGATAAATCATCAAAATCGCCTCACGCTCAGCTTGAGGAAGGTCAGCAATCGCATGCGATAACAGCTCAATTTGTTGATGGCTAACGACTTGTTCCTCAACGAGATTTTTATTGCCATTAAGCGAGCTATCACCAAAGATGAGACCATACTGCATGAGCTCAAGCCTTGCATTCGTGCGAAATCGCACCTTTGCCAAATTCAAAGCAATCCCACAAACCCAGGAACGAAACTGGGCTGGGTCTCGTATAGTAGATAGATTTAAAAAAGCTTGTAAAAACGTTTCTTGGATTAAATCATCAACATCTTGTGTCATTGGATAGACAGCATGAACCGTATTCCGCACGCGAGTCTCGTGTCGGGTAAGCAGCGTTGAAAACGCCTGTTTACGACCAGACAAACATATCGCGACCAATTCAGAATCTGTGAATTTTTCCATTTTGACACTTAGTTGCATTAGGCTAGCAAAAGGTTACATCCTTTCTTGAAGTCAGTGATGTAATCATGCTATATTGAGGTTCGTACAGTTTTCCACATGTCCAGTACACGTTAGATAAAAAGTTGGAAACTGTCAGGTATTGCAAAATTAAAAAATGCAATCAATTTATGGAGTGCAATACTACATGTATAGAGAATTAGACCCTGCAAAAACTTTAAAGACAATTGAAAAACTTGAACGTCGGATCAGTGAGCGATTCCCTGAATCAAGTCTGGGTAAAGTTTGCCAAGAACTCAAAGAGATCGCCAGCACAAGCCAGCAAAAAGCTGAATGGATTAGAAAGCCTAACATCCCGCTTCGGATTGGCATCGGCATGGTAATTCTGCTAGGGCTTGCCGGACTTATTTTTACCTTTACCCGAATCAATTTGTCATTAGGTCAGCTTGAAATTGGCGAATTTGCGCAATTAATCGAGGCTAGCGTCAACGACCTCCTGTTGATTGCCGCTGGCTTGTTCTTCCTCACAAACACCGAAACGCGAATCAAGCGAGCCCGTGCTTTGGAAGATTTGCACGAGCTTCGGGCCGTCGCACACGTCATCGATATGCATCAGTTAACCAAAGACCCGAGCCGCATTACTGGATCAGATATTGGTATCATGACCCCTTCCTCACCAAGGCCGAATTTATCCGTTTATGAATTAACACGCTATTTGGACTACTGTAGCGAGATGCTTTCCTTAACGGGCAAAATAGCGGCCTTATACGCCCAATATCTACCAGATGCGCTTATTTTGGACACCGTTAATGATATTGAAACTTTAACGACGGGGTTGAGCCGCAAAATTTGGCAAAAAATCATTATCCTCCAACGCCTTATTGCGAAGGAAGAGGAAAACAACTCGCTCAAATTTTAGAAATCAAATTTATTTCTGCTATCTTTTATCTCGATCTTTGTGATTGACGGAAAGTGTTCTAAAAAGATGCATCACAATATCTGTCAATCGCCGAATAAATCACAGCAATTGCAGCTAATTTAATTTTTTAATACTTTCTTTGATTTACCTCAATGCACGATCGTGATTCCGCTTTTTTGTGCCCCATAAAAAAATAAAAAGTATACAATTACGCTCAATATCTAAATTGATAGTTGGCTTGTTAATCATACGTTGTGGGAATTGAGCTTTTATTCTTTGAACGCTCAATCTACATTAACGTGATCAAAGAATAATTGGGAGATTTTCCGCTATGAAAGCTGCAGTATGCCACGAGTTTGGTCAACCCTTAGTTGTTGAAGATTTGATTTTAGATCCACCTCAATCTGGTGAGGTTCGGGTTAAGGTGTCAGCCTGTGCCATCTGCCACAGTGACATTCACTATGCTGATGGGGCTTGGGGTGGACAGTTGCCAGCCGTCTATGGTCATGAAGCCTCGGGGACTGTTCTGGAAGTAGGTCCCAATGTATCAAATGTAAAAGTTGGCGACCCAGTTGTCATTACGCTGATTCGCTCTTGTGGCACTTGCTTTTATTGCTCGCAAGGTGATCCCAATATGTGTGAAACGGTTTTTCCGCTTGATGAAAACGGCCGTTTATATGACCAAGATCGCAATCCTGTCCTCCAAGCCATGCGAACAGGGGCGTTTGCTGAAGAAGTCGTGGTTCATGAATCACAAATCGTGCCCATCCCGAGCGAAATGCCCAAAGAGAGTGCGTCACTCCTAGCTTGTGGTGTGATTACGGGTTTAGGCGCTGTGGTTAATACAGCCAAAGTGCCTTATGGCAGTAACGTCGTAGTCATTGGCTGCGGTGGTGTTGGTTTAAACAGCATTCAAGGGGCCGTCATTTCTGGGGCCAAAAAGATCATTGCCGTTGATTTGGTCGACAGCAAGCTCGAAGCAGCAAAAGAGTTTGGAGCAACACACACCATCAATCCGCTAAACGAAGATGAGACAGGTCTTGTTATTGACATCACCGATGGTCGCGGAGCCGACTTTGTCTTTGTCACAGTAGGAAGCGACAAAGCGATCCATCAAGGCATGGACATGGTGCGCAACTCGGGCTCATTGGTGCTCGTAGGGATGCCAGCTGTGGGCGTTAAAATGGTGTTTGAAGCGGTCGATTTTGCAGCGGCCGCTAAAAAGATGATGGGTAGCAAAATGGGAACGACGAATTTACAAGTCGATATTCCAAAGCTCGTAGAACTATATGAGCAAGGTCGTCTTAAGCTAGATGAGCTTGTGACTAAAACGTATCAACTTGAAGAAATTAATGAGGCGATTGATGCGGTTAAACGGGGTGAGGCTTTAAGAAACGTCATCGTCTTTGAGTAAAATAAAAGGGCGAGGAGCGTGGCTGCTCGCCCTTTCGCAAAATCACTTACGATTGGTCTAATTCCCAGTTGGGCACAACCCAAGCGTTCCAGTCTGGATGGCCTTCCTCGGCAACTGGCCAGAATACATCAACACGGACGTACCAGCCTCGATGTTCATGATAGGAGAATGTAGGCACAGGTTCCCCGTCAAGTGTGCCAAAACTATCTCCACAGTAAAGCTCTAAATCTAAGACTTGAATGGTTTGTCCAAAGAAGTCTGCCGGGCAAGCTGCCATACGGCCGTACCATTCAGGACCAACCGGAATCATGCTCGCAAAGTAGCCATCCCCGTTTCCTTGCAAACATTCTTCATCAGGTTCACACAATGCAGTGTCATAAACGGTAAGAAATATTGAAGCTGCTTCAATCTCGGGTTGTGGTGTTGGTACGTGCGTGCAATCAACGTTGTTTGCAGTGGCTAACGCTAAATTTAAGCACATTGATATTAATGCTGTCATCTTTCCCTTCCTATACGTGTGCCACAAAGGGATCAGGCCATCAGGCGTGATCAACGAGCCAATTACCAAAGCAGTTGGCTGAAAATCCTTTTTTATCCTTTGTGTGCTGTACACAGAATACGGCCGTTCTTAAACATGATCCCAGAGAAGGCATGTCCCAATGCGTTCAATTGTTCAAAAAAGGGGGATATTTGAGTAAGGGTTGCCGTGGCGCTTTTAAACTACTTAGCAGAAAGGCCTACGCTTTCTACACAATTATGAGTAAATAAGATTTATTAAGTGTTCCGAAGTTTCTAAATTGAAAACATGTGAGCAAAAGCTTCGGAACCTCAAGGAAACGAAATTTGAAGCTGTTATTTTATTCAAAACAGGAACTTCGTTTCACTTAACTTACTTACCAACCGTGAAGTTTAAAACGATTTTGATCGATTTCAAGTCAGGGGAGTAGGACTTTAGTTTAATTCTCATCTTACCGAAAGGTTCAATTTTCTTTACACAAAAAGAACCTTTCCAGACTCGCTTTCTAAGTCGATCTGAACAGTTTGTGGAAATTCTGAACTAGTAATTTGAATGCTTTGAGATTGGTCACTCAAATTAAAGGCGACAATTGCATGCGTTTCACCATCTGAACGCATATAAGCCAATGTTTTTGTTTCATTGTCACAGTGGAGTGTTTGTCGCTCGCCTGAAATGAATAAGGGGTTCTCTTTACGCATTGCGATTAGAGACTCTACATATGCTTTCAATGACAGGTCTTGATTCGCTTCATCCCAACACATGGGTTGGCGCGCTTCGGCCATCCCGTCCCCATTGGGATCACTCATGCGATAGTTTTGGGATAATCCGATTTCCGTTCCATAGTAGACAGTAGGCGGGTTTTCAAGCGTAAATAAGCACAGTAATCCCATCTTCAATCGGTTTTTATTTTCTTTTGCTGCGAACATGAACCGATTCATATCATGATTATCTAAAAAGCTGGGTCGACTAAATTCCCCTCTGAAAAAATGTTCATGATTGTTCAAAAATGTATCAAATGCTTGAAGGCTCATGCGCTCTAAAGCAAATGTATCTTTCAACGCCTGCATAAGTGGAAAGTCGAGGCAGCCATCCATACGCCCTTCGTATCGTCGAATCGTCATGGGGGTTTCAACAACCTCCCCAAATATCCAAGCTTCTGGTTTTTTACGCTTCACCATAGCAAAAAGGTCTGTCCAAAAATCATGCGTAGGTCCCAAAGCATAGTCAAGACGCAGTCCATCAAAACCTACATCACAAAGCCAAAACTCGGCGCTGGCCAGCAAATAATCACGAACTTCGGGATGATTCACATCCACTTCGGGGAGCTCTTTAACTCCAAAAAAGCTCCACCAATCGTGTGGCCAATCAATCCATTTATACCATTTGTGGTAAGGGCTAT
>JANQSK010000278.1 GCA_028284105.1 Anaerolineae bacterium | reverse complement strand
AGATTAATAGAGGGTTGAAGTAGTTCCTCGGTTGAGGGTCGCCACTCTAAACCAGGGCCAGATGGCATTACACCCATCAGCCCAACTGCTCCCAACACGCTCACCCCACCGGGTTGCCCGTTTGACTCTTCTCGAATAACGGCGGCAATCAGGTCGGGATGAATGCCATAAAACTCGGAAAGAATTTGAATTTCGTTGGCCCATTGTTGAATGGAGGGTCTCCAAATAGGAGAAAGCACAGTGTCCTCTAACGGAATTGATTGTTGAGCAGTGACGTATTCGATTTCAACATCTTTATGGGAAGATACGGCCGTGTCTTGATGCACAAACATCAAAATTGCGAGAAGCATTATAAGAAAACTCAGTTGCCAGGTCAGCCTCTTTTTTTGCCGCATGATACTCAATTTCTTGGAGCTAAACTACTGCTCCCCAACATACTCTTCACTCAAAATTATGGAAAGATTCTATCATAGAAAATATGAAAATGTTAGATGCCATTATGACCAATTTAAGGAGTATGCGTTACCTAGGCTGGACAAGCCATTTGACCCTTGCCCGACGCAGCGGCATGGGCACAATCTCCTTGGATGGGGTCTTCACTTCCACACTCTCAGTAATATTAGGATCTTGAATAATCACCTTATTGATCAAGATCCCTTCTTCAACAGGTTGCTCTCGGTTCGAAACAGCGTAGCAAGGTAATTTGACATAATGCTCAAATTCACGAATAAACCTTTGTGCTTCACTGCCGTCTTTTTCAAAGCCAAAAATCTCTGATCTTGGGTGTTCGTTCGCATGCTCTCGAAACCATCTATACACTTTGAGACCCCTAACTTCAGAACCCCAATCATCGACTAAAAAAGCTGGGAAAACATGTTGCTCACGCCCTAATGTCACGAATGCATAGCGAAGATAAAGAATGTTTGCTTCATTTTCATCTGGTTTTGCCTTGATAAATCTTAGATGAGTTTCGTTCTCTTGCTGAATGATTTCGCCTTGAATGCGCTGTGATATTGCTCTCAATTAAGTCTCCAAATTGTCACATTTTTTCTGAACATACCAAAAGCAAACCTTCTCTGCAAATGCTCATATGAGTTGCTTAGAATGCATGAATCGAATAGGATCAAAAGGGCATGCGTCAGGTTTTGCATGGGGTGAAAAAGCATGCACCTGACACAAGAATTTCTTACCAGGAGAAGACCAATTGAACATTGAAGAGACCCTTTCGCAAGCGCGCGAATTACGTAAAAATGATGAATTAGAGGCCTCTCAAGAGCTTTTGCTTGAACTATTAACTGCCCATCCCAAAGATCCTATCGTTTTATATGAAGTGGGCGGGGCTTATGATGTTTTGGAAGAGGAAAAAGAGGCTATTCCCTATTACACCAAAGCAATCAATGCAGGATTGGATGGCGCAGATTTACAGGAATGCTATATCTGCTTAGGCATGTGTCATCGGAATATTGGTGATTTTGAAACGGCCGTTTCTATCTTACGCAAAGCTGTCAATATATTCCCGGAACAAAATAGCGTTAAAGCGTTTTTAGCTTTAGCTGAATATAGTGATGCCCAAGAAGATGAAGCCATGCGCATCTTGTTAGACCTTCTGATCAACACGACCGAAGATGAAGATATCCTCAAATTTGCCGACACCTTAGATTTTTATAAAGACAATTTAGACGAAGTGTGGGATTAATGAGACCCCTAGAGATTCTACTGATTCTTACAATCCTTCCCCCCATTTTGATGGCGTTTTTGCCTATGAGACCACCCAAATGGATAACGGCCCTGCCTTTGGGAGGGATTCTCGTCATCATCTTGCATCTCATTTTTGAAGACGGTCGTTGGCAGATGGTGCCAGCATACATATTAACGGCCGTTTTAGCCATCCTCGCTATCAGAACGCTGTTTTTCTCAACAGAGCCCAGCAAGAAGAGATGGGCAATCGCTATTCCACTTGGCATTGTCGGATTATTGCTTTGGGTTGTTTCTGTAGCATTACCAGTTGCCTTACCCGTTCCCCAATTAACCCCAATCACCGGCACATTTGAAGTTGGAACAACTATTTTGCATCTGGTCGATGAGTCACGAGAAGAAATCTACACACCCGATCCCAATGACACCCGTGAGCTAGTGGCCCAAGTTTGGTACCCCACAACCGACACAACCAATGTTGACCGAGCACTATACTTACCGTTTTTGGACATCATCGGGCCAGTTGTCGCTGAACGATTTGGGTTACCTGCGTTTTTATTAAATCACATCAATATCACGAATCTTGACATTTATGATGAGCCATCTGTTTATCAGGAAGACGGACAATTACCTGTCATTATTTTTTCTCATGGATTAGGTGGACTACGAACGCAAAATACGGCCATGTTCCAAGAGCTAGCCAGTTATGGGTTTGTTGTTGGTGCAGTTGATCATGTGTATGCCAATGCGATTACGGTTTATCCAGATGGTCGCGTTGTCCTGTATGACGAATCAATTATTTTCCCCACAGATGAACCACGCTATGTACAAGCCAATGAATTGATCAATGTTTGGGCGGCCGATATTGCCTTTTTGCTGGATGAAATGGCTGTATTAAATGAGGAAGATGGGTTGTTTAACGGCCGTTTAGACACCAACAACGTCGGCATATTTGGACACTCGACTGGTGGTGGTACAACCGTTGAATTTTGTCTCATTGATAATCGTTGTGCGGCAGGTATTGGGTTAGATAGCTGGGTATTGCCCGTTACCGAATCGTTATTAACCGATGGGCCATCTCAACCGTTCATGTTTATTAGTACCCCCATTTGGTTGGGTGAGGAAAACCAAGAACGGGGATTAAACATTTACAACAGTTTAGATAACGATGGATATAACCTTGCCATTTCTGATACAGGTCACTATGATTTTACTGATTTGGTGATGCTCTCTCCATTGACGCCACAGCTTGGTCTATCCGGCACGATTGACAGCCATTACAGCATTGGCATTCAGAATGAATATATCGTGGCCTTTTTTAATCAATATTTAAAGGGGATTGATAGCAGTGAGATTTTGAAACGGCCGTCTCCCTACCCTGAGTTAACATTTGAAAGTCGCTAGTAACATTGACTGCCTCTTTGAACAATCAATATGATAAAACAAAGTTGGCAGTCAAAGACTATTTCTCTGTCGTAAAAAACAAATTTCGTGCGTTAAGTTATATAAGTGATTTATCTCTTAATTGTTTTAAAAGACTCGGAAGGCTGAGCCTGTCGAAGCCTGGTTTATATTACTCGCCTTCGACAGGCTCAGGCTCCATTTACCTTTTTAGTTCTTTACGAGACAAGGCACTTAAAATAAAAACATAAATTTTCAAAATGCCATTACTCTTATTCCACTTCTTCTTCCTATTCGTACTTGTTGTTCTGAGCTTCGTCCTATTTCGCCTCTATCAAATTCAAAATTGGAAAGAAATAGACTATTTATTGTTGCTATCTGAAAATGCCTTCCCCTTAGCGTTAACCATAATCATCTTGCTTTTATACGTCTTTATTAAACCGTTACAGGACCCCATTCTCATCATCGTTTACTGCTCGTTTGGAATAGTAGCCTGGTTTAAAGCAATCAAATCTACAAAATCCTATCGAAAGATAACATCCCCAAGCATTCGAATTCCACAAGAAACTTATTCAATCTTCTTAATAGGGATAATGGCATTATTTTCATTACTCCCTGATGTTGGACCTGGTTCTGCAGACAATCGATACTTTCAAAGTGCAAAGGTTTTTCTATTTTTATCTATTGCTGCCATAAGCTTTATGAAGCTTTTTTTCCCGACCCTCTTTTTATCGACTGGCATTGTTAATTTTCCATTTTCAAAAACGCCGTGGGAAACAGTTTCAAAAATCAGTTGGTCAAAGAACACTCGTAATAAAGTTATCGTTCATTCTCGAGAGCCCCAGTCTGGAATATCTAGAAATTCAGACTATCTAATCCCTTGGGATAAATTAGGGGAAACCTATCATTTTCTAGATGAAAAGTTGCCTCACCTCGATATCCCTGAACCAAAAGTTTAGTTTAACGGCGGCGGGATAGGATGTTTTTGAAAATATGTCGCAGTTGGGCAATTTGGTCAGGTGTTGGTGGCGAATACTCATCCAAAAAATCATAGACAGCTTTATAACCTGATGCCACTAGTTTCAAATAACGCTCATCATCCTCAGACATCTTGATATTGAAATCTACAACACTTACACAGCAATCATCAATCTCAATTGTGCGGGATTGGTCAACGCGATTATTGTTGTATGAAACATCTTGCGCCACACGTACAGTGACAAGCAAGTTAGCCAAATATGACACCACATTGGTCACTTCACGGCTATTTTTGGGACAATTCGGGTCGGTCATCAACCGACAGCCTAACGTTTCCCAGTTGGCCTGATTGACAAACCATTTTGGATTAGATAAATAGCGCGAATAGTCAAATACTTGAAGCGGATAATTGTTTAGCACCCCCCCATCTGCAAAATAATCCCCACGTCCAATTTCTTCTCCGTCAAATTGAATCGCTTCGAAAAAGAGCGGAATTGATTGAGACATCACCAAAGCATCGGCAACGGCAACATTTAGGGTTTCTG
>JANQSK010000145.1 GCA_028284105.1 Anaerolineae bacterium | reverse complement strand
TGACTCTGTCACGCCAAAAGGCCGACGTGCGCCAACTCACATCCACGGTGGTCAACCGCCTCAAACCATTGGCAGACGCCAAGACGGTCAAGCTTGTTGATGATGCGCTATCACACCCTATTCTTTTGAATGTTGATGAACATCGCTTGCAGCAAGCGTTGACCAATTTGGTGGCCAATGGCATTCGTCACACGCCGGAACGGGGTCGTGTCCGCGTAACGGCCGTTGTTGAAAAGAAGATGGTGCACCTGTCCGTGATTGATAGTGGGCCAGGTATTGCGCCTGAGGATTTACCTCACGTGTTTGATCGATTTTGGCGTGGAGATAAGTCACGCAGTCGGCACAGCGGGGGGTCAGGGTTGGGCTTGGCGATTGTGAAACAGATTGCGGAACTGCACGGTGGAGGTGTAACGGCCGTGTCTCCCAATAACAGCGGGGCAATCTTTACGATATCTCTGCCAATTTGATGTGTTAAAAAGATTCGGTCAAGTAAAGCGGCTATGCTTGTTTATCAAACAGCAAAGTGAATGTTCGATCTGCTTCACCACTGACAATCACTTGGAGCTTATTCACTGCTTTAAGACGATAATCTAGTTTTTGGGGGAAATCATGTTCCAAATTTTCAAATATGGCATGGGTCTCTGACCAAGAGGTGAGTTTGAAAGAAACAGGGAACGGATTTTCTGCCACTTTGGCGATATAGAAGATGTCATCAGACATTTGAGTGAGCAGCAGGGATTCAAGGAGTCGGATTTGACGACTGTCTTGAGCTTGTGCTGTGCCGAATCCCCTGTATAGATCATCAGCAACCTTTTCCCATGTTTCAAAGCTTGTTCCTTTGGCGTTTGTTCTTGACCAAGTGCCAAGTAGCCATTGGAGGTTATTTAATTCTGTGCCTTGAGGCTTTGTGGAGGGTGAATTTCTAGCTTCGCTCATCTTTTTATTTATCTTTGAAATGGTTTGGGTAATTTAAATCGCCGTTCGGCGGGTTTATACCAACCTATGGGCGCATATTGTTCAGTGTGCAGATAGCATTCTACGAGCACCTCATCGCTTCCATCTTCTAACGTGATGCGTCGACTTAAGGGAACGACCGTTCGTTTAACGTGCCAACGCGTTAGGGCCCCCACATTCATAAACCAAGTGCCCCACTCTTGCTCAATGTGAGAGCGACCCCCGTAGGTGTCATCAGGGTTGGTATGGGTGTGCCCGCCAAGCCACATGGCCACAGCTTCAGGGTTGTTCTGAAGAAACGTTTCAAACGCACCTGAATCTTCTTGTCCACCCACCCAGTAAAGATAAGATGCCCCATGGGGTGTGCCTTCGGGGTAGTAGCCATGGTAGTGCGTACGCCAGTTGTCGTTTTCATCTTTGCGCATGCCCTCCCAATCGCCAGAGGCGACCGTTGTGTTTTTCAACATGTAGTGATGAACTGAAATGATAATCTTATCTGGATTGGCAAGAACCATCTCTTGCCACCAATCAAAAGTCTCTTCTGAAACAACCCCACCAGGATTGCCGCCTAACGTGCCACGGCCGATTTTTTGTGACGGCTCATTCCTATCGCTCATCATCAAAAAAAGCAGATTGCCCACTTCGAAGGAGTATCGCTCCCACGTGCCGTTAATGGCATACGGCCGTTTATTAGCATCAACTTTAGAAAATTGGGGATGCTCTCCAAGCGGATCAACCCACTTTTGCCACCACCATGCGTCGGGTTCATCTAAGCCACTGCGATCATGATTCCCACAAACGCTGTAGATTGCTTCTCGGTCGTGTTGCTGCAATGCCTCGAACTGTCTGACAACTTCTTGCCCTTCTTCGTCATCGGGCACATCATGCCCTCCGGACATATCTCCAATGTCGATGGCGAAGTCCCATTCGATAGCAGGGGCATCACCTTCCCCCTGTTCAGAGTGGCGAATGGCATCGGATAGACTGTAACGGCCGTGTTTGATATCGGTTCCCACATGGGCATCACCAAATGCCCAAATACGCAGTTTCTTATTGGAATCACTCATGGTTATTAGTTTCCTACGTTTAACTAGATGCTATTTGGTGGTTATTCTATCAGGCTTCTGTTGAAACTAGGCTTGGGTCGCTTTTTGGATACATTGATTCAAAAACCAACGGAATCGAATGAGGGACATTGCTAAAGGAGAAAGAACTGTTAAAAGAAGGAAGCCGGCAAGTACGATGATAACAATGAGTAAATCACCAAGCGAGGGTTGCCCTGCGCGAAGAACTTGCCAGATTACAATGGAAGAAACTGGAAGAAACGCTGCCGTGATGGCATAGACAAACCATTTGGGAAGGCCAAGCCAGTAGTCAATTAATAGTTTGTCGTCCTTGTGATTGATTTCAACCTCTCCTTGTGAGAAGGGTAGTAATATGCCACGATAAGATAATTTTATCCATCTCTTGTGCGGATTTTGTGAGGCACCTTCGAGGAAAGAAACGGAGGACGGTGTGACTGCTACATCACGCGCATAAATTTGATGTAGCTCCTTGGCGATAACGTCAGGTAATTGCTCAGCTAGTTTTGATGGAGGATTCGCGGTTTGTTCGATGGTGCTGTGATATTTGAAAAGGTTGCTCATAGGAATTCCACTGACTTAAATAAACACATTCTCAACTTCTTGCTCAGCTTTGCGTAGGCACTTTCTCAAAAATAGATGGAACCGAAGGATTGAAAGTCCAAAGGAAATGCCAAACACGGCTGAAAATAGAGCAGTAATTCCCAAAGTGGCACCAACAACATTTAGAATCGGCTCCCCTGTAGTGTAAAAAAGACTTATTCCCATTACCAAAATTATAAGCAGTAGGAGAATCCCTAGCATCCAAAACACCCATTTTGGAAACCCTAATGAATAGTGCAAATTAACGTGCATGCCATTTTCTTCTACTTGAATGGCACCTCTAGAAAAGGGCGAAACAAGATTCAATTTGGTTGCAAAACGAATCCTTGGAGAGGCTGCTCGAGACTGACCGCCGTGGAATGTAACGATTGACCGTGTCGCGTGTACATCTCGTGCCACAACCGCATTAAGCTCTTTGGCAATGACAGGAGGGAGCTTTGAGGCTAATACGGCCGTAAATTGGAACTCTCTTTGGATGGTGGCGCTGTACTTAACAATATCATTCATCGCATCGTCTCACTTATTTGTATAAGTTTTAACGACGCAACTTTGGTTTTTTCGACGAATCAATCTTTAGCGTCATACCTCTCAGTAGTTTCCATCATTTTTGCTAACTTTGACAACGCTCGTTTGCCATTAAATCCAAAAACTTTGCCAAAAAGAGGTCCTAATAAACTTGGAAGTGGCCCGCCCCATTCATAGGCATAGGACCATGAAAGCTCGCATGAGGAAGGGCCTTTAGGAATCAGCGTGTAATCCTCGGCAAAGGCGGCAAGAGGCAATGTCCCGCGCTCAAAGCGAAACCCCATGCGATGGGGTTCATCCCATATTAAAAACAGCTCTTCGATGTGCTGTCCATTGGCAATGACTGTGCGGGTCGTGCCAATGCCAAAAGGCTTTTGACTCGTCCACTCAACATCAATACCCAGCCACTCTTTCCAGGAAGCTGCATCTTCAAATGAGGCAAATACTGATTCTGCGGGTTTATTGATCAACTGTTTCAATGTTGTTGAATTTGGCCCATTAAATGGATAGTTGGCGTCAACAGCTTTCATGTCACGCAGTTTAGGCATTGGAGTTTCTCCTTATAAGTTATGGTGAGCAGACAAGAATGATTATACTGTGAGGTTGATCTAGTGTTTTGACAAACTTCTTTTGCCAGACAAATCGATGCCGCCTGTTTGTCAAAACCTCAGGTTCCGTAACTCAAATCTATCCGGCAATCTTTGTTAGACGGAACACTAGTCGCATATGCTTGTTTTAACCTAAGGCCAAGACGTTAAACTGTCGGCTGAGCTTTTCGAAGCCTCGTTACTATGAGTGCTAATTACCCTTCGACAGGCTCAGGGTGCGTATAATCAATATCGATTTTTTGATAAGGTAAGCCGTGTTCAACTTATTCAAAAAATGAAGTTGAGAGAAAGGTTTAAAAATTTGTGCCCAATTGTGCTCAATAAAATGCATAGTTAACGAGTGAAAAGGAAATTATAATGAAAATCACTTTGCTAGGAACTGGAACACCAACACACCGAACGCGTTTTCAGACCTCTATTCTACTCCAAATTG
>JANQSK010000129.1 GCA_028284105.1 Anaerolineae bacterium | reverse complement strand
AAGCTTCGGAACCTCGAGGAAACGAAGTTTATTGTCGTCGTTGTATTCAAAACAGGGACTTGGTTTCATTTAAGCTTTGCTAGCCAAAGCAAGATGCACCCCATTTTTAGGACGTAGCGTGGTCGAGAGCTGGGGTTTTGGAGACGCGCCAATTGGTGAAAGTTGATACTTTTGCAAAATGCGTGCCAATATCAATTGACCCTCCATATAAGCAAAATCACGACCAATGCATTGACGCTGCCCTGCTCCAAAAGGCGCATAAGCAAACGAATGCCTTGATTGACTTTCTTCTTTTTTGAATCGGGCGGGATCAAAAACGTCTGGGGAGTCCCACTGTTCTGGGTGATGATGAATGTGATAAATCATAAGCGCAATTTGGGTACCGGCTGGGATTGGGAAGCCGTCGATTTCATCATCTTCAACGGCAAGGCGAGGCAAAAACCAAGCGCTTGGTCGAATTCGTAGCGCTTCCTGAAAGGTACGCTTGACCAAATCAAGCTCTTTTAAAGAGCCTAACTCTGGTTTATCCTGCCCCACGACCTGTTTAATTTCAGTGTGCAAAGCGTCTTGGAGTTTCTGATCTCTAGCCAAATAATCCGCTGCCCATGAAAGAGCAATCGCTGTCGTCTCATAGCCCGCAACAAAAATGGTGGCCACCTCATCACGGAGCTGCTGATCGGTCATCTGCTCCCCCGTTTCAGCATCAACCGTATTGAGCAACATGGTCAATAGATTGACATCTTCTGGATTTTTCCGGCTTTGTTCAATCACGCGATAAACCAATTGATCAAAAAGCGCTAAGGCGTCTTGATACCGTTTCTTACCGGGGAGCGGCATCCATTCAGGTAACGATTGCCCCACAACACCGAGCAGCATGTAGTCCAAAGCGTGCCCCAATCCAACACTCACCTCGGCCACTTCAGCTTGGTTGAGCTGAGTGCCAAACATGGTGCGAACAATGACTTCCATAGTGACCTTGTTTACGGCCGTTGAGAAATCGAAGTTCGCATCTGATTCAGGCCATGTCGCCATTTGTTCATCAATTGCCGTCACCATCAGGTCAAGCAATCCAGCGATGTAGCGATGGTGGAAATGGGGTTGCATCATGCGGCGTTGACGAAGCCAATAGTCGCCTTCGCTCACAACCAATCCGTTCCCAAACATCGACCGAACGGATTCCCACATATTGCCCCCTTTGCGGTAGTTCCGAGCATTGTCGCGCAAGACATATTGCACATGACGAGGGTGATTGAGCATCACCACATCCGTTAAACCTAAATCCACACGAAAGATGTCGCCTAACGATTGGTGGGCTTCTTTCAAATAATCAAACTGTTTTTGAGCCACGAAAGGTAGTGCCCCGACAATGGGCATTTTGGACGCGGTTGGAATAGTTGGGAGTGACCCTGTTGAAGCTGTTGTTTGTATCATAATTTTTCCTCATAATTGATTTCCAGAAGGTGATTCATTTACCAATCACCTTCTGAAAACAAATTTTTTATGGCAATACTTTCCCTATCTGGTCACCGTTTTCTGGTGTTCCAGACATACCGTCTTTGCTTTGATACCAGTTTTGAAAGTCCGTTTGAGAGACGCCGTCACTGTCGCTAAAGAAGACAAATATGGAGCCCACATCATCAATCTCAAGCTCTTGAGGATCGTCTCCTGTTGCGCTAGCGATTAGTTCTGGATAACCGTCACCGTTGGAATCAACGGCCGTTACTGCTCGACCAAATCGATCCAAATCATCTGGGTAAATGGCGTCGTAGATGAGGTCATCACCCACGGTTGAAGGCCCATTTTCATCACTGTAGAAAATCTGAACGGCCCCAATCTGGACTACTTCACTTACATCTTCGAATGGAATACCTGCGGCGAGATCATCAAACCCATCATTGTTGAAATCTGCTGCGGTAAGGCTAAATCCAAATAGCTCGTAATCATATGGAATGCCTGCCGCACCATCAGTGGCCTGTGACAAAATCGGTGGGCTTGTCGTCGTGTCTAGGCCAGCATCTGACCCAAAGACGATGTTGACAGCGCCTGCATCCTGAATAGAACTTGCGCCTGCACCGTGCGTTTCATAGGGCGTTCCAATAGCCAGATCATCTTTGCCATCTCCGTTGAAATCACCCACTGCAAGCGTAAATCCAAAGCGATCGCCCAGTTCCATTGCATTATCGATACCTGGAGAATCCGCTTGAATATTTTGAGCGTTAACGCCTGTTGTGGCGTGGTAAAGACCTGTTCCGCTATTGCCATAAAAGATTTGGACACTGCCTGCCCCTCCTGTTTCTGGGCTGGTGTCTTCATAAGGAGAGCTCACGACAAGGTCGTCAATTCCATCTCCGTTGAAATCACCCGCTTCGAGCGTGTGACCAAAGAGGTCATCTTCTTCGGCGGAAGAGGCATCGTAGCCTTCAACATCCTGCGTTAGAATCTCGTCACCAGCACCGGTGAGTCCATTTGCTGAACCATAGATAATGTTGACTGCACCGGCTTGAACCACATCATCAACACTTTCTCGAGGCACACCGACTGCTAAGTCATCATGCCCATCATTGTTGAAGTCACCAACGGCTAAGGCTTCACCAAACCCGTCGTCCGCTTCAGGAGCACCTAAAATACTGACATGTCCTTGCGACCAAGTTTGAGTACCAACGGCCGTTAAGCCATTGGCCGAGCCGTACAGCACCTGCACGACGCCAGCCCCTTTTTCACCGTTCACATAAGAACCTGGCACACCAATTGCGGCATCGTCATACCCGTCGTTGTTGAAATCACCGAGGCCTATGGCGCTACCGAAGTAGTCAAATGAATCAACGGCCGTATCGCCCAAACCTGCAGTTGCTCGGGACCAAAGCTGATCATCAACAGCGGCATTGGCCGCCAACGCAACAAATCCATTGGCCGTCCCATAAAGGGCATGAGCAGCGCCTGCTTGTGGATAATTTAATCCTTGCATCACGCTCTCATTGGGAATACCCATGAGCAAATCGCCGTAGCCATCACCATTGAAATCAGGAAAAACGTCAATGTCTTGTCCTGAATCAGGATTGGCACAAGGATCTGAAGGTGGCTCTGGTGGCGGAGCCGGTGGTTGAATCACATCCCCTTGAATGGTGCTAAATGTTGCGCCATCTCCTTGAACGATGAGAGGAAGAAAGGCGTTGTAACAGCTGACCGATGCTGTTTCAACGGCCGTTTCGTTTGCAACTGCTAAGCGGGTTTGACCAGAAACGGCCGTTGCCCCACTCAAAATGATTCCTACCAAAAGCAGGAATCGTTTTGAAAAAATAAAAGAAAAAAAGTTCATTTTGTCTCCTTTGTCGAGGTCACAATTTGTGATTGAATAAATGCAAGGAAATCCTCAACGGAAGTAAAAGTTTGTCGCTTGCCGTTCGAGACATGCTCGATGGTGGCGCGCCAGTTGGAAACATCATCAACCCAAATACGCACAAGGAACGCGTCATAATAAAGTTTGGAGTTCTGTTTTGGTAAATGGATCATGATGGTTTTTGAAATTAAGAATTGGATATTTCAGAATTAGATGCGGAAGCGCAAAACTGACAAAGCGATAGTGCCATCTTTTCAATCAGGTATCGCAAGACAAACTCAGCATCCTTTGTGCCATTGCGGTATTTTTTATCGAGTCTTATTCACAAGGATTGGAATGAAAATCTAAAGAACCCTCGACTACATAACCAACCAAATCTATTAAGATAATGTCTCCACCACCCAGTTCAGGTGCAGCACCAGGTCCCACAATATCGACTAAGATTATTTCACCGCCGTTGCTTCTGCTTTCAACACTTTCTTTATCACGAAAAGTTGCGGCGAATAGACCAACTTCAACCAACTCACCGTCTTTATCGAGATAGACTAGACCAGAAAGGTGCGCAACGGCCGTATTACCAACACAGTCGGTCCCTCCCCAGTTGACTTCAAATTTGAAATTCTTATATGGATTGATTCGTCCTGAAGCAGTTCCGTCCTCAAAAATCTGGATACTAGCTCCGAATAAATCATCTTGTTTATCATCACCATCAAGGTCTAACAATTGGGCTGGCACATCAATCGATGCTATCTCTTGCTCCCTGTCAGCGTCACCCGCAAAAGCGATTGGCGTAACAAGGCCCGCTGATAAAAAAATAGCCATTAAGACCGCAATATTTACAACTCGTTTATTCACCATGTAAAACAAAATGTTCATATCAATCTCCATATCATCAATAAAAAATCAATCAATGAGAGCACCATACGTCCCTTTCGTTACAAAATCGTTTCAAAACAAGTTCTCAAGCAAAGCTGCCTGTAACGAAGCCGTTTTTACATCTCCCAACCTTTCTCTATAATGGAGCAATGACCCGCTTCTCCTTTAAAATGTTTGGTGCATTTGAAGCGTTTTTAAACGACCAACCGATCACGAAATTCCCGACAGACAAAATTCGTGGGCTTCTCGTTTATCTGTTGATGCATGCAGACCAACCGCTACGGCGCGATACCTTGATTGGTCTTTTCTGGCCTGAGCAAACGGAACAAGCGGCACGACAAAATTTGAGACAATCCCTCTTTCGACTTCGAAAAACAATTGACGCTATCGAGCCTGAAGCTAGCAACCGTTTGTTGTCGATGACCCGACAGACGGTGACACTTCACAGCGAAGAAGTCGAAAGCGATGTACAAACAATGCAAGCCTTCAAAAATGGCGCAGCTGTTCGTCAGCCAAGGCAATTAGAGAAAGCCGCTTCACTTTATCGTGGTGAATTTATGGCCGGATTTGCCTTAGCAGATGCGACCGCATTTGAAGAATGGCTGTTGTTACAACGAGAGGGATGGCTCCAAGAGATATTACAAATTTTGCACACGCTAATTCAGCACCATCAACAAGAGGGTAATCTTGCGAAGGTGACTGAATTTGCAGCTCGACAGATTGAACTTGAACCACTGCGGGAATCTGCCTATCGTCATTTAATGCTAGCGGCAGCCCAACAGGGGCAACGCAACAAAGCTCTCGCCTATTTCGAGGCATGTAGTGAACTTTTTGCCAAAGAGCTTGGCATTAAACCAACACAAGAGACAATTGAACTCTATGAAACGATTAAGGCTGAGGCGTATCCAGCACTTTCTCAGCCTATTGTTTCGGTTGACCTACCTCGTTTATCGACGCCTTTAATAGGGCGCGAGGCTGAAATAACGGCCGTTCTCAATCACCTGCAAAACTCAGAATGTAGACTCTTAACAATCCTTGGCGAAGGAGGAATTGGGAAAACCAGCTTGGCAACGGCCGTTGCCCACCATGCCCAAACGACTCAGCTTTTCCCAGACGGCCGTTTCTTTATTCAACTGGCCGGTGTCGTTGATGAGGAATCCATTGTGCCAACCATCAGTCGCGGCATGGGATTAGCGCCGTCAGAACCACAACGCGTCAAAGAGCA